>JAIMAD010000422.1 GCA_023512145.1 Bacillus sp. (in: firmicutes)
GCAGCATACTGGGCGAATAAGGCTAAGAAGATACCCGAGATTGCCCACACTGCCGATTGACTGAAGGAACTGGCCTTTTCATTGAAACTTCGGGCATTCATTTCTTTTCGTAATAAAAAAAGAACAATCATTAGGGCAATCGTAAAACTAGCAAGGAGCCAAAAAGGAATAGCAAGATTTTGGCTTATTCCAAAATAGTTAAAGCTGAACATTAATACGGGTAATCCAACAAGGCTGGAAAGCTGCATACCGATGTAAACAATTATGATAATCCAATATTCCCTCTTCAACTATATAGTCTCCTTTATTCCTTTTATAAGTCGATAAGTAATAGTTTTTCCACCATTGGCTTCTTGTTCATTAACAGTAGCAAGATGCGAGCCTTTCTTTATTTTAACCTTAAAAGTGCCTCAGTTCCAATTTTGACGACAAATTTGAAAAGGGATGTATAGAAATCCCTGTTAAACATATACTTGTAAGGTTGTAGAAAGGGATATTATTTTTTCTTGCGAGAATATATTCGTATAAAAACACTGTATAAACCGCCTAAACGGTGTGCCAATCACTAAGTTTTCTTTCCACATTTAATGCTTCATACTTGCAAAAGATTTTTAGATTCATTACAATATTAATTGTGTTAGCACTCAGTTGTCGAGAGTGCTAAATCTGAGACTTACATATAATTCAAGGAGGTTGTTTGATTTGTTAAAACCATTAGGTGATCGCATTATTATTGAACTTGTTGAATCAGAAGAAAAAACTGCAAGCGGTATCGTATTACCGGATTCAGCCAAAGAAAAGCCTCAAGAAGGAAAAGTTGTTGCTGTTGGTACGGGCCGCATACTTGAAAGTGGAGAACGTGTAGCACTTGAAGTTGCTGTAGGTGATCGTATTATCTTTTCAAAATACGGTGGCACAGAAGTAAAATACCAAGGCGAAGAATATTTAATCCTACGTGAAACCGATATCCTTGCAGTAGTAGGCGCATAAGGTTTCAACTGAAAAATAACCTGATTTTAAAAGATATGAGGAGGAATTTGAATATGGCTAAAGACATTAAATTTAGTGAAGACGCTCGTCGTGCAATGCTTCGCGGTGTTGATGCACTTGCTAATGCAGTAAAAGTAACACTTGGACCAAAAGGACGTAATGTGGTTCTTGAGAAAAAATTCGGTTCACCACTAATCACAAATGATGGTGTTACAATCGCGAAAGAAATTGAATTAGAAGATGCTTTTGAAAATATGGGAGCTAAGCTTGTGGCTGAAGTTGCTAGCAAAACAAACGATGTTGCCGGTGACGGTACAACAACGGCAACCGTACTTGCTCAAGCAATGATTCGTGAAGGCCTTAAAAACGTTACAGCTGGTGCTAACCCAATGGGAATCCGCAAAGGGATTGAGAAAGCAGTAATCGTAGCTGTAGAAGAATTAAAAGCAATCACTAAACCGATTGAAAGCAAAGAATCAATTGCACAAGTTGCTTCTATTTCTTCATCTGATGAAGAAGTAGGACAGTTAATCGCTGAAGCAATGGAGCGCGTTGGTAATGATGGTGTTATCACGATTGAAGAATCAAAAGGATTCACAACTGAATTAGATGTTGTTGAAGGAATGCAATTCGACCGCGGCTATACTTCTGCTTACATGGTTACAGATACAGACAAAATGGAAGCTGTTTTAGAAAAGCCATACATCTTAATCACTGACAAAAAAATCTCTAGCATTCAGGAAATCCTGCCAATTCTAGAACAAGTGGTTCAACAAGGTAAATCGTTATTGCTTATTGCAGAAGATATTGAAGGTGAAGCACTTTCTACTTTAGTAGTAAATAAACTTCGCGGAACATTCAACGCAGTAGCAGTAAAAGCTCCAGGTTTCGGTGACCGTCGTAAAGCAATGCTTGAAGACATCGCTGCCTTAACTGGTGCAGAAGTCATCACAGAAGAATTAGGCCGTGAACTTAAAACAACTACACTTGATTCTTTAGGAAGTGCTTCTAAGGTCGTTGTTACGAAAGAAAATACAACAATCATTGAAGGTTCTGGCGACTCTGCAAATATTGCTAGCCGTGTTAATCAAATCCGTGTTCAATTAGAAGAAACAACTTCTGAATTTGACCGTGAAAAATTACAAGAGCGTCTTGCTAAATTAGCTGGTGGTGTAGCGGTAATCAAAGTTGGCGCTGCTACTGAAACAGAATTAAAAGAGCGCAAGCTTCGCATTGAAGATGCTTTAAACGCTACTCGTGCGGCTGTTGAAGAAGGAATCGTATCCGGTGGTGGTACAGCACTTCTTAACGTATACAAAAAAGTTGCAGCGATCGAGGCTGAAGGCGACATTCAAACAGGTATCAACATAGTATTACGTGCGATTGAAGAGCCTGTACGCCAAATTGCTCACAACGCTGGTCTTGAAGGATCTGTAATCGTTGAGCGCTTAAAGAAAGAAAAAGTAGGAATTGGCTTTAACGCTGCAACTGGCGAATGGGTTAACATGATCGAAGCTGGAATCGTAGATCCAACTAAGGTTACTCGTTATGCTCTTCAAAACGCAGCAAGTGTTGCAGCTATGTTCTTAACAACTGAAGCTGTTGTTGCTGACAAGCCTGAACCAGCTGGTTCTGGCATGGGCATGCCTGATATGGGCGGCATGGGTGGAATGGGCGGCATGATGTAATACGCCCCAAAAACCCTTTTTAAATAAAGGTTTTTGAGTGATTCAACATTTTTAATTTAACATTTATTTAACGGAGGTCCTTCATAAGTTCACTGAACTTGTGGGCGGCCTCTTTCTTTTTTGGCTTAGTTACATGCCAATAAACATTTTTTGTTGTAGCATCATCTTTATGGCCAAGTCGATCCATAATTTCCTGTAACCCTACACCAGCTTCAGCAAGTAATGAAGTATGTGTGTGCCTTAACGAGTGAGGTGTAAGTTCCTCATTAATCTTATTGTCTTCAGTTCCCAATCCATTATTAGCTAGCTTCAGTAACCTTGTCATACGGTTTTCTATTTTTTTTATATATAATGGATATCCTGGATTTTTTTCATCAATAAGAGCAAATACAAAGTCCTTGTCATGGTATCTATTTTGATATCTCATCTTTACTCTCTTTTGAAATAGTTGATGTTTTTCAAGTTCTTTTACTACAAAGGTATCAATCTCAACTGTTCTCTTAGAACTTTTTGTTTTTGGTGTTAAAAGTTGATACTTTGTAATATTGTTTACTGGATTATAATACGTCTTTGTAATATTAATTGACTGATGTACAAAATCAATATCCTGCCACTTTAAAGCGCAGAGTTCTCCAACTCGTATACCTGTATAGGCTAAAAGTATGAATATTACATAGTCCTGGTCTAATCCATGAACATTTGCGGTTTTAAGAAATTTGGCAAGGTCTTCTTTTTCAAGATATTTAATTACATACTCTTCAGATTCTAAATCTTCAACAGATTTTTGAGTTTTTGGTACATAAGCATACTCCGTTGGATCCTTCTTTAATAGTTCGATTTCTAAGGCCTTTTTAAAAATCATCCGACCTGTTCTATGCGCGCCATCCAATGTGTTGTCTGCAAATCCAAGGGTTTTTAAATCATTTAAAGCATCCTGGTAAATTTTACGACTGACATCTTTAAGTTTTAACTTTGCGAAATAATCTAAAAGTCGCATGATTTCGTGTTTCCTAATTCTAATAGTACTTGTTTTAACTTTGCCAGTTGCTTCGTACATTTCTAACCATTGATAAGCAAAATCTTCAAAAGTAATATTCACCTCTTTTATATACTGACCTGCTTCTAACTCTGCTAAAAATTGAGCAGCTGCACGTTCTACTTCTTTCTTTGTATTAAAACCACCTTTGAATTTTTGTTTTCTTCGTCCTGTTTTAGGATTAATACCAACATCAATTAAGAAACCCCATTTGGCACCACATTTGCACTTTTTCCCATTTTCGCATTTACAATTGGGTTTGTAAAAATGACCTTTCATATGACCACTCCATTATCTTTTATTCAATTTCTTTTACAATAGCTTGCTGATTGATTGACTGAACAAAGGTTTCAATTACATCAAAGATCTTGTTACCATTCCTAATTCGAAGGTGGTTTTTATATACTC
>JAIMAD010000423.1 GCA_023512145.1 Bacillus sp. (in: firmicutes)
TTCTTACACTATTCAAACTAAACCAGCTACTTAACCTGAAGAGAAATTTCACTAACACTTCCAAACTTCTTTAAAAAATAATGATGCTGTATTGATGGCAAAATAGTAAAAAATAGTTTTAATTGGAGTAGTTCTTCTAATGCATCACGATGGCCTTCATTTGCGCCCAGGAACACCTCTTTAACTTCTTTAGTAGTTTCGACTAAGACAGCCTCAAATTCAGAATGGCGGTACTCTAACAACTCGCGCTCGAGCCGAAAACCAATCGTTTCAGCACTGAGGATTCGTCCCGTCCCATCACATGTTGGACACTTCACCTGCAAGGCCTCTGACAAAGACACCTTTGTCTTCTTCCTTGTCATTTGAAGGATTCCCAGCGGTGTAAAGCCAATCATTTTTGTGCTTCTGGAATCATTCATTCCTTCTTTTTCAAAAATGTCGAGAATCGATTGCCTGTCCTGTGCGCGTATCATATCAATAAAATCTATCAAGACAATCCCACCAATATCGCGGAGTCGGAGCTGCCGAACTACCTCTATGGCGGCGAGTTGATTGGTTTTGACTACTGTCTCCTGGTAATCACTTTTTCCGGAAAATTTCCCGGTATTGACATCAATAATTGTTAACGCCTCGGTTTCGTCAAAGATAAGATAGGCGCCCTTATCGAGCCAGACAATCCGCTTGAGAGCCTTGTCTATTTCGTGCTCCAGATTGTTTGCCGCAAAAATATTCTCCTTGTCATTGTAAAAGATGACCTTAAGTTGCTTATTTTTCTCCTCGACCAATTTTTTTAAGGCTAAATCGTCAACAATGACTTCCCCCAACTTCATTCGAGCCACTTCTTCTAAAATCATGTCGATAAAGGTATCTTTTTGAAAAAGTAAACTAGGTTTTTTATAGGTTGCAGCTAATTTCATCAAGTTTTGAGACTGTTGCCTAAGCGTAGTTAACTCCTCACGAATTTCCTCTTCTTCACAGAAAATGCTCGACGTCCGGAAGATAATTCCCTCTTCCTCCGCTATCAAACGCTGCCCGAGCCGGCGAAGTGTTGCTTTTTGCGTTTCATCCGCAATCTTTTTTGATACCGCTAGATAACGTCCTCTCGGCATGTAGATGAGATGGTTCCCCTGTATTTCGATAATCCCCGTCACGCGCGCGCCTTTTGTCCCGGTTGCATCCTTTTCCACCTGAACAAGGATTTTTTCCCCTTGATGGATATAAGAGCTAATATTCCTTTGTCTATCGGCGGCTTCAAGGAACGATGGAAGTAAATCACGGTGCAAATAGGCATTTTTCTCCGCGCCAATATTGATGAAAACAGCATTCATCCCTGGCAAGACTTTTGTCACTGTCCCATAATATATATTACCGACCAGCGAACGATCTTCTGGTCGGTCAAAAACGATACTTTCAACTCGATTGTCTCTAATCGACGCAAATCGCTTTTCCCTTGCATGGTAATTAATAATTATTGTTTTCAATAAGCGTCCCCACTTTTTTCATGATGGTTTTATTATACCTAACTAGTATGAAAAAAGAAGGTCGCTAATTTTATCGGTTATTCGTTTTTCAGTAAAATAGGCATGTAAAAGTTCATTTTCGTCTAACATCCCTTTTTCCTTGCCATCCGCTTTGACAATGATCGGGTGTTTACAGCCCCGTTGAAACTTTTCTAAAACGTGGATGAGTAATTCCTGTTCGTTGGCCTGGAGTGGTTTTAATGTGCGGAGACCAGCTTTTTTTCCATAATAACGCTCTAATAAAAATCTCATAAAAACAAAGCGCCGCTGTTTCCATTCGTGGTAAAGGGAGAAAAATAAGAAGGCGATGATGACCCAGACATTGATATGTGTGGGGGCAGCTAGTAAGATCACAAGCGAAAAGAAAGATAGACTAAAAAACGAAAGGATAAGTGTGAGGCGATGGGCGCTCGGAAAGGAATTTTTTAATGAGAGCACAAGGAACACCAGCTTCCCGCCATCAAGTGGCCAAACCGGAAAAAGATTAAATAAAAAGATCATCAAGTTATAGCTAATAAACAATCGAAATAAATCCTCCGGTATCAGGTGCGCGGCAAACAAGAGATAGGCTACCCCAACCATCCACACATGCTGAAGTGGTCCGGCAATCACGACTATGGTTTCTTCCTTTAAGGGGCGGTTGCCATGCTCATCCATTTCAGCAACCCCTCCAAACGGGAGGAGGGTAATTTTCTTGATTCTCCAGGAAAAAAAAGAAGCCGCAGTAGCATGCCCCATTTCATGTATAAAAATAATACCGAGCAATAGGCAAACTTCGATGAAGTGTGCGGTAGCGATTGAAAGGGCAATCACAATCCACAACAAGGGATGGATAGACACAAGTCGAAGTAAAGAAATAGCTTTAGTCAAAACGAATCACCTGAACTGGATCGATGAAGTCATCTTCCTTTTTAATCGCAAAATAATAATTGCCTTTTGTTTCATCCTCCCCTGTTGACGCCGACACAGTACCAACGACCGTTCTTTTTTCAATGTATTCATATAAGTTAACGTTAATTTCTTCCAAATTCCCGTACCATGTTTCCGTCTGATCGGAGTGCTGGATAATGACGGTTTTACCAACCCCATCTTTCACCCCGGCGAAGAGGACAAAACCTTCATTAATTGCTTGAACAGATGCCCCTTTTCCTGTTTCAATCATGATCCCCTGCCCGTTTTTTTCAAAGTTCTCGAGGATTTTCCCCATCGCCGGAACGGAAAATTCCGTTTTGACGGTTTCCTTTTTCTTAACTTGATCCTGTTCAGAAAAAGGAAGGAGTGCCAGTGGTTTGCCAAACTTAGTTTCGTACCAGTTTGAAACAGTTGCAAACTTAAAATCTTTGTCCATTGTTTTCACGATTGCATCCTTTGCTGGCTCAACTACTTCAGACTGACTTCGAAATAAAATTGCCACCACTAAAAACAGGAGGACAGAGGCCAATACTTTAAAAAAGAAGACTTCCTTTTTGAATAATGGATGGCCGTCCTCGTCATTGTTGCCACCAGACGAGACAATTGTATTAAAACCGTATTTTTCATCATCACCTGGCAAGAAGATTTGGCGTTCTGGACTTTTTTTTGCTGTTTCTAGATCATTTTTTCTTTTTGCGATTCGTCGCCGAATTTCTTCTGGTGTAGACCGCGCCATCCCCATCACCCCTTTTCCCACTTTTTGTACAAGTTTATGAAGTGGATTGGTCGAGTATGACTTTTCATTTGGTCTTTGGTATATTTTTGCTTGGATTTCCTCTGGATTCTAAGCTTAAAATGTGAGTATTTTAGTTTTTGGACATTTTTTTAGGAGAATTGGGTTGTTAGACAAATTTTACATATTTATTCATAAAAAAAGCCTCCCACAAGTTAGTGTGGAAGGCATATACTATTACTTTTTATCGGACACCAAAGAACTTTTTAATTTTAGAAAAGTAGCCTTTATTTGTATCTTCAAGCGGTTGAAGCGGGATGGATTCACCGAGAATCCTTCTTGCAATATTACGGTAGGCAATCGATGCTTTGTTGTTAGGATTTAGGGCAATTGGTTCACCATGGTTCGACGCTTTAATTACCTCGTCATCATCGGCAACAATTCCAATTAGCTCGATTGATAAATGTTGGGTAATTTCGTCAATGTCGAGCATGTCACCGTTCTTCATCATGTGATTTCGAATTCGGTTGACCACTAATTTAGGAGATTCCATCGTCTTTTGTTTTTCAAGCAGACCAATGATGCGATCTGCATCGCGAACAGCAGAAACCTCTGGAGTTGTAACAACAATCGCTTTATCTGCTCCAGCAATCGCGTTCTGAAAGCCCTGTTCAATTCCGGCCGGACAATCAATAATGATATAATCGTAGTCTTGCTTTAATTCCATGATTAGTTCCCGCATTTGCTCTGGTTTGACGGCTGATTTATCAACGGTTTGAGCTGCAGGCAGTAAATATAACAAGCCATCAAATCGTTTGTCCTTAACCAATGCTTGATGGATTTTGCACCTTTTTTGGACGACATCAACAAGATCATAAATGATTCTGTTTTCAAGTCCCATGACGACATCCAGGTTCCTGAGGCCGATGTC
>JAIMAD010000424.1 GCA_023512145.1 Bacillus sp. (in: firmicutes)
CCTTATCCGTTTCTCCTGCTGAATCTTTGCTTCCACAACCTGCAAGAAACAGCATTCCAGCCAAAACAATGGAAAGTGACCGAATATTCTTCTTCATAAACAAAAAGCCCCCTCGAATTAATTATACATATGAATAATTTATTAATAATTCACTATATTAGAAATTATTCTAGTATCTTTTTGAACTAAAAGCAATAGAAATCGCAAAAATATTTTTCCGCTTTAAAGCGGCATAGTTAAATACTCGGAAATAGCAAAAAAGCACTAGTTCGTTAACATTAGTTTGCTAGTACTTTTTCAATAGATTACTAGTGAAGGTATGATTTAGTTCACTAATTTCTTACAAAAGTAAGTTTACAATGGTAATTGGAATCATGTAGGTAGTTAGGGGACTTCCTGTTTGATCATTTATTATATGGGAGGGGTTAGTATGTACCAATCAATTGCATGGTACGCCACATTGTTTTTCGTTTTCCTGATTGCACTTGCATTTTCATTCGTGTATGGGGAATCACGTAAACTAAAAGAGTATGGTCCAATTCAAGAAAAGGGGTACAAAATTCGCAAGTTTTATTTGCTGGGATTAATCGCCATAATGGGCTTTGCTTCAGCTATTTCTTTAAGCAGGCTTCCCTACCATGATCAACACGCACAAGCAAATGGAACTAGCAAGGTTGTTGATGTAACGGGGATGCAGTATGCCTGGGAATTAAGTGATGAAAACTTTGTAGTGGGGGAACCTGTCCTGTTTCGAGTTACGAGTAATGATGTAACCCACGGCTTCGGTCTTTATGACACAAAAATGCAGTTAATTTCTCAAACACAGGCAATGCCTGACTACACAAACACTATCTCAATCACATTTGAAAAGCCTGGCACGTATAAAATTTTGTGCTTGGAATATTGCAGCACGGGACATCATGTCATGATAAAAGATATCATCGTTAAAGAAAAAGGAGGTAATTAAAGATGGAAAGTAACGCAAGTAACTCGATAAAAAAGGGTGTTGCTTTATCATTAGTAGTTACCTCTGTAGTGCTTGTTTTAATGATGATCTTTGGTGTCATTATGTTGTTAAATCAAGGGAATTTGGTTAAGATCTCTGCACAGCTATTTTATAAAGTTATGACAATCCATGGTTCTGGAATGATTGGTATTGCTGCATTGGGCGGAAGTGCAATCATGTGGTATTACTTATCGAAATATATACATTTGAATCCACGGGTATTTTTTGCCAACCTTTTCATGTCATTGACTGGTGTGACTATGATTCTAATTGCCATATTCGGCTTTAATTATTCTGATGGGTGGACATTTCTTTATCCACTGCCTGCTGCTTCAGCAAAACTATATGGAGCAACTGGGGCATTATTATTTTTATTTGGTATGTTAGCATTGGGAATTGGCTATCTCGTTATGTATTTTTATTTAGCTGCAAGACTGATCAAGGAATATGGCGGCTTAGGCAAATCACTTGGTTGGGATTATATTTTTAGAGGCAAAAAGGGCTATGGACCACCTCCTACTGTCGTGGCGACTACCATGGTCATTATCGCTAATTCCACAGGGATTCTTGCAGGAGCATTTGTCCTAGTCGAATCAATCATAAATATTATAAATCCAGCCATCACTTTTGATCCAATGCTAGCAAAACATCTTACCTATGCATTTGGACATATCTTCGCTAATTGCACCATTTACATGGCTGTAATTGCTGTCTATGAAATATTATCAGAATATACGGGACGCCCATGGAAATCAAATAAAGTCTTCTTAATTGCTTGGAACTGTTCTACCCTCTTTACATTAATGATCTATACACACCATTTGTTAATGGATTTTTCCGTCCCAAAATGGATGTTAATCATTGGACAGATATTTTCCTACGCAAATGGTCTTCCTGTCATGGTCGTTACCGCGTATGGTGCCTTAATGATTGTTTTCCGTTCCGCTGTAAAATGGGACTTTGCTTCAAGTATGATATTTTTAGGAATGTTCGGTTGGGTTGCAGGTGCCGTACCAGCCATTATTGATGCTACCATTGTAGTGAACCATGTGATGCACAATACGAAATGGGTGCCAGGTCATTTCCATATCTATATGGGTATGGGTGTCGTTGCAATGATTTTTGGTTTCATGTACTACTTCAATAAAACAGAAGGTACACAAAAACAAACAGACTTTGATAACGTTGCGATTTTCACCTATTTTGTTTTCTTTGCTGGTTTAGCAGGCTCTTTCCTCTATGCTGGAAAAATTAGTACGCCACGGCGTTGGGCTGAACATTTGCCGGAGTGGACTGGTTCTGACCAAGTTGGAGCGCTTTGCGGTATCTTTATAGTTATTGCTTCAATTATTTTTACAACAAGATTCATTATCGGTTTAAGAAATGTCGGTAAGAGTAAAGGAACGAAAACATTCAAATCCGTTTCATAAAACAACAAAAAATCCAGCCTGAAACTGGATTTTTGTTGTTTTAGGATACAAACTATTTAATCCCACTGTTTTATAGTATCAATTGCCTTTTCTTTCAATTTGCCGATAAAGGTTGCTTCTCCATTTATCATTTTTTGCTTATTCCATTCATTAAAGCTTGCAATCGTTATCAAGATTAGACCGGTAATTAATAAGTAAACCCACCATGGCATGTTCCCCCAGTATGGTCTTGTTTGGAGAAAAACATTTAATAATAACACGCCTGTCCCAACAAAGAAGTATGATTTTATTTGAAGAAGCATCCCAATGAGCATCGATACCAAGGAGAGTGATCCTAAAATAATGGCATCATAAATTGTATTGCTTGCTAAACCATCCTGGATTAACAAAAGCGAAATAATAATTAGTACTCCCCATTGAATGGCTTTCGTTATATCTGAATAGCGCCCTTTTAAACTATGTCTAATGAAAATTACCAGAAGTATAAATGGAAGAACACGCACTTCTCGCTCCCAAAGTGGGAGGATATTTAGCCCTGCAATGATTGAATAGTAGGGTTGTAATAAATAGGCTCCTCCAAAGATAGACATAAAGGCAGAAAATCTAGCAGGTACTCGTTTTCTTTGTATCCAGAGAGAGACTGCAATAAGCACACCTGGTAACGCATGACTCCAAATGTATTGACTCTCAAAAAAGTATAGTAGCCAAAAATACAGGAAGGCAACTACCGTATATCCATCTAGGCTAATTTCCCTGAACTTTGTTCCGCCTTCAAACAGTTTTTTATAAAGAGTTTTCCCGATTAGTATCATTAACATACCCAACCCACCAGCTAGAAGCATGTTTTCAAGTTCTGACATACTTGCTAAATAGGATATTTGAACCGTTGCAATAAAGGCGAACAACAATGGGAGGATTCCAAATAACCCCCATTTTATTTGATGCAAATAAACCAGTGTACCAATGATATATAGGCACACAATGAGATATGATTGCCAGCCAAACGGGTAGGTCAAGAGCATGCCCATAATTCCGATGAGGGATAAGGGAACTAAATAATAACTGGTTCTTTTTTTGAACTCGCCATTGTTAATAAGTGAGAACAGGAGGATTAAACCACTTGTAATTGGGAATTCATACCGGCCATTATATTGGACAAATAGATAATCCAAGCCTGTTGAAACAACAAAAAATAAGGAAGTAAAACAGCCATAAAGGAATAGTTTGATATTCCATTCAATTGTTGCCAATTTTGTGCATGCAGCATATACCACCAACGCCAAGATAAAGCTATACATTGCGTCTGTGTGATAGGTGAACCAAGTATACATGAGTGCCAGTGGATATACGGTGTGGCCTAACCAGGCAAAAGCATGTGCGATCTTCAGGTCCTTTTTTCGGCAGAGGAAAGCAATCAACAGAAGGATTACTGCACTTGTGGACGCAATGAACGAAATTAAGATTGGATTGAAAGGAAATTTTAACATAATAGCAGCGATGATCGAAAAGTACGATAGTATCGTTGCGGTGCTCACAAGGAACGGAACCCATTTCGAACCAATCTTTTTATAAATATAGTAATAGATGCCAACTCCAACTGACAAAACAAGGGGCTGAACCCATAGTTGATTAATTGGACTAATCAAAGC
>JAIMAD010000425.1 GCA_023512145.1 Bacillus sp. (in: firmicutes)
GATAAGGATATCTTAATAGCACAGAGGAAGACCTCATACAGATTGAAAAAGATAAAATAGAGATTGATAGTCAAGAGCAAACATTGAAGGATGAACAAACGTTATTTGAAAAACAACAGTTAGAGCTTGATCAAAATTTGGAAAAGAGACAACAATCCTTAACCATCGTGCAAGAAAAATATAACCAAATCATGGAACAAGTGGAGCTTGCAGAACAGGACAAAGCGGGCATTGAATCACAAATGAAAGATATTCAGGCAAAAATAAGCAAAGAACAAGTAGAAAAAAAAGCGCGAGTAACAGCAGTACCCGCCAAAGCAGCCGTCACATCAAATAGCAATACAGGTGTAGCGTTAAAAGGCACGGAGTTGTATGTCACTTCAACTGCATACAGTCATGAAGATTCTGGCTCAATTACGGCAGCAGGCTATAATATTGAAAAGAATCCAAATATGAAATTAATTGCCGTCGATCCTTCTGTAATCCCAATGGGATCAAGAGTGTGGGTCGAAGGATATGGTGAAGCCATCGCAGGTGATACAGGCGGAGCAATCAAAGGCCACAAAATTGACGTGCTAATGCCAACAAGCGCAGCGGCCAGACAATGGGGCAGAAAAACCGTAAAAATCATCATTTTAGACTAACAAGTCAATCATACTTTTTGTAAAAAATAAACAAAGAGACCTGACAGCTTTTAAAGTTGTCAGGTCTCTTTTATTTGCACCAAACCGAATAGTGCCTAACACCAATAGTTTGCTATAATCAAGGAAGAGGAATAATCAAGCAAATGTTTCAAAAAGAACTAAGTAAGGAGTTGAAGGAATGAACTTACTTAATATGAGTGCTGTTGCATTTCCAGTAGTCATTTTTATCCTTACATTAATCGGCCTTTATAAAATGTTTATCAAAAAGGTGAACATTACCCCTTTTTATACCCCCTTCGATGAAATCACCGGGCAAACACCAGTCGTCTTCCACCTGGAACATGAAGTGATTGCTGATGATGAGGATCAAGGCGATGGAAAAAGCCGAAAGAAATAAAGTAATATAAGGTTCCGGATATCAATGCCGGAACCTTTTGCTATTTATAAGAAATCAGAGAGCTGAATGGAATGGCATGGCAGATAAAGAAGTCAAAGTGGCAGATAAAATTAGAATTTGGCAGATAAAATACTTCATTTGGCAGATAAATTCAGCAATGCACCAAAAAGGTAATTTATAAAGGCCAACCAAGCCTAAGAATCGCACTAATAGTCACCACCATCTACTAAAACAAGAGAAAACAATTACCTGAGCCAGGCTGACGCCTGGCTTTTTAGAGGATTAGCGGGTGAGTTGGCAAAGTGGCAGATAAAGAAGTCAAAGTGGCAGATAAATTGCTCAATTCGGCAGATAAAACTCCAAAATGGCAGATAAATTCAGCATTGCACCAAAAAGGTAATTTAAAAAGGCCAACCAAGCCTAAGAATCGCACTAATAGCCACCACCATCTACAAAAAAAGGGAAAACAATTACCTGAGCCAGGCTGCCGCCTGGCTTTTCGGGTGAGTTGTCAAAGTGGTAGATAAAACGTAAAAATGGCAGATAAATTGCTCAATTTGGCAGATAAAATTCCAAAATGGCAGATAAATTCAGCATTGCACCAATAAGGTAATTTAAAAAGGCCAACCGGATCTAAGAATCGCACTAATAGACATCTGCCATCTCTAGGTAACCAGGCGAAAGTTGCCTGAACCCATTCACTTCAGAGGATCATTCAAAACATTTTCCTCGAGAACAGAAAACTTATCACCATAAACCTTTGTGATGTGTTTTTCACCCCATGCGCACAGCGAGTCTAAAATGCTCTGCAGACTCCAGCCGTATTCACTTAGCTCATATTCCACTTTCGGAGGTATTTGATGATAAATAATCCGATTTATGACCCCATCTGCTTCTAATTCCCGCAATTGTTGCGTCAACATTTTTTGGGTGATATCCGGCATCAGCCGCTTCAATTCACTCGTCCGCCTTTTCCCGTGCGTCAAATGACAAAGGATAACACACTTCCATTTACCCCCAATCACTTCCAACGTTGCTTCGACCGATATATTATATTTCTTTTTCTCTTTCATCAAAAACTACCTCCTTCTAACATAGGTACTAAAAAGTACCTACAGCACCAAAAAGTTTCTATATCACTAAAAAGTGCGTACTTCCTATTATTCCGCATATATACCATAATAACATTTGTTGGTCGAAATAATCGTCCTCATTTATATAAACCTACACAAAATTAGGAGGAAATACCATGCCTTTAAATAAAAAACAAAGCACCTTCGCACTGCTGGCCCTTGCAGTCAGTGCCTTTGCAATCGGCACAACCGAATTTATCAGCGTCGGTTTACTGCCGCTCATCGCCCAAGATTTACACATTCCCGTGACTACCGCCGGACTGACAGTTTCCTTATATGCCCTTGGGGTCACATTTGGAGCACCCGTCCTGACGTCACTAACATCCCGCATGTCACGCAAAACCTTATTACTGTGGATCATGATCATTTTTATCATCGGTAATGCTATTGCCGCAAGCGCAACAACAATCACAGTCCTCCTTGCGGCCCGCGTTATTTCAGCTCTATCCCATGGCGTTTTTATGTCCATCGGCGCAACCATCGCAGCCGACCTCGTCCCGGCCAATCGACGCGCCAGCGCCATTTCTATCATGTTCTCCGGGCTCACCGTCGCCACCGTAACAGGCGTCCCGTTCGGAACATTCATCGGTCAGCAATACGGCTGGCGGGTGGCCTTTGTCATCATTGTTGCCATCGGCATCATCGGCTTCATCGCCAACTGGATTCTCGTTCCTTCTTTTTTGAAAAAAGGAACTCATACTAGCCTTCGTGACCAGATTAAGCTCGTCACTAATGGTCGTCTCTTACTTTTATTCGCGATTACCGCCCTAGGATATGGTGGAACATTTGTTGTCTTCACCTATTTATCACCATTACTACAAGATATCACCGGCTTTAAGGAAGAATCGGTGGCGATTATTTTACTCGCTTACGGACTGGCGATTGCGATCGGCAACATGATTGGCGGAAAACTATCCAATCGAAATCCCATTAACTCCTTGTTTTATATGTTTATTATCCAAGCCATTGTCCTCTTAGTCTTGATGTTCACGGCCCCGTTCAAAATCGTCGGTCTAATTACAATTCTTTTTATGGGTTTGTTCGCTTTTATGAACGTACCGGGGTTACAAGTATACGTCGTCATGCTAGCAGAACGTTTTGTCCCAAGTGCAGTAGACGTCGCGTCCGCACTCAACATTGCCGCATTTAACGCGGGAATTGCAATTGGTTCCTACCTAGGCGGCATTGTCACCGAATCAATGGGGCTGATTCATACCGCTTGGGTCGGTGGATTGATGGTGCTAGGAGCGGTCCTTTTAACAAGCTGGAGCTTGGCACTTGAGAAGAAAGATCAAAAGATGCACAGAGCGGAAAACGAGATGATGGATCATCGCGAATGCCTTATGCGATAAGTAGTGTAATACAAGACCAATCAAAAGAAATAAAGGAGATGAGTTGAATGACGGCCAAACATTTAGCCGACACAACGATTTTAGCGAATGGGGTCCAAATGCCATGGCTTGGGCTTGGAGTATTTAAGGTGGAAGATGGGCCGGAGCTTGTTCAGGCTGTTAAAGCAGCCATTCGCCACGGCTATCGCAGTATTGATACCGCGGCGATTTATGAAAATGAACAAGGAGTAGGCCAGGGGATTCGCGAAGCATTGCAAGAGACCGGAGCTTCACGTGAAGAATTATTTGTGACGTCAAAAGTGTGGAACACGGATTTAGGATATGACGCGACGCTAGCAGCGTACGAAGCGAGCCTGAATAAATTAGGTTTAGAGTATCTAGATTTATACTTGATTCATTGGCCTGTAGCAGAAAAATATAAAGAAGCATGGAAAGCATTAGAGACGCTTTACAAGGCAGGAAAAGTACGGGCTATCGGTGTGAGCAATTTTCATATTCATCATCTTGAGGAGCTGATGAAGGAAGCAGAAATCAAGCCGATGGTGAACCAAGTAGAGT
>JAIMAD010000426.1 GCA_023512145.1 Bacillus sp. (in: firmicutes)
CTCCCGTATTCACTTCACTTTGATGGTTGAAGCGCACGTCTTGCAATAGATTCATAAATGTCCCAGCACATCCGCCCTTTGGGTCTGGCGCACCATAAACGACTCGTTTAACTCTAGCCAAAATAATCGCCCCTGCACACATGGGACAAGGCTCTAATGTCACATACAAGGTGGCCTCCTCTAGGCGCCACGAGCCCATTACCTGACAAGCATGATTAATCGCAAGAAGTTCAGCATGGGCGATTGCATTTTGCCTGCTCTCCCGTAAATTATGTGCACGCGCAACAATCTCCCCCGCAATCACAAGAATCGCACCAATCGGCACCTCTTTCAGTTCTTCTGCTCTTTTTGCTTCCACAATTGCTTCTTTCATGTAATATTCGTCTTGATTATCTCCCTGCATCATCTAGAAAACCGCCTTTTATAAAAAATCTAGCCTTCCACCAAAGGAGAGATGTAAATGATTGAAAACCGCCTTGCACTGCTATATACCAATATGATTAACAACTTTGATTTCCCAATGGTTCCATTCTTGCCAAAAAAGCATTGCAAATTTCCCAGACAATTAAATAGTTTAAAAAACAATTTTACCAAATAAAGCTACCTTTTATTTTTATCAATAATCATTACAAGTTGCTGAAAAGCATTGTGTTAAATTTCATGATTGTACCTAGCAATCATGAAATTTAACAACATTATATCATTTAATCACACCCTCCCACATAAAATAGCTGTAGCGTATTTGTATTGGGAGGAATGAGCATGCAAATCCATGTTGTGCAAAGGAATGAATCGTTAACAACCATCGCCAGGTCTTTTCAAACAACTGTTCAAGATATTGTTGAAGCAAATGAGTTACCCAATCCAAACAATCTAGTGATTGGACAATCAATTGTGATTCCGATTGTTGGCAGCTTTTATTTCGTTCAGCCCGGAGATTCATTATTTTCTATCGGTAGGAAGGTTGGGGTCCCCTATCAAGAGCTTGCCACCGTCAATCGAATTAACGTGAATCAACCCATCAATGTAGGGTATCGTCTGTACATTCCCCAAGCTAGAAAAAGAAATGCCGAGTTTAATGCCTATGTCGAGCCGCGTGGTACAACGGTTGCTCCTGTCTTAGAAAGCAGTGCCCGTGATGCTGCACCCTATTTGACTTATTTAGCCCCTTTTAGCTTTCAAGCTCTTCGTGATGGAACATTAAAAGAGCCGTTACTGAATAACTTCCCGGCCATCGCTAAGGCCAATCGAAATGTCTTAATGATGGTTATTACCAATCAGGAGAACGATCAATTCAATGATGAATTGGCGCATATACTACTTACCGACATCCCTATTCAAGACAAATTTTTAAACACGATTGTGGCAACGGCTAAAAAATACGGATTCCGTGATATTCATTTTGACTTTGAGTTCATACGCCCGGAAGATCGTGAAGCCTACAACCGCTTTTTAAGAAAAGCGAAGCAGCGCTTTACTAGTGAAGGCTGGCTTTTGTCGACAGCCCTTGCCCCAAAGACGAGTGCTACCCAAGCAGGAAAGTGGTATGAGGGCCATGATTATAAGGCACACGGGGAAATTACTGACTTTGTTGTAATTATGACGTATGAATGGGGGTATAGCGGAGGTCCTGCCATGGCAGTTTCCCCTATTGATCAAGTAAGAAGGGTATTAGAATACGCAATTACCGAAATGCCCGCAGGTAAGATCATGATGGGGCAAAACCTTTATGGCTATGATTGGACACTACCCTTTGTTCAGGGAACTGTCGCCAAGGCACTTAGCCCGCAGCAGGCTATTGTGCTTGCTGCAAAATATCAGGTCCCTATTCAATATGATCCGTTGGCACAGGCACCTTTTTTCAAATATACCGATGAAGTTGGCAAGCAACATGAAGTTTGGTTTGAAGATGCCCGCTCAATCCAGGCGAAGTTTAATTTAATTAAGGAATTAACTATTAGAGGAATGAGTTATTGGAAGCTCGGTCTGTCCTTTCCCCAAAACTGGCTGTTGATAGTGGATAATTTCAATGTCACTAAACGACCTTCTTAAAAAGCGCAAGTGACTTATCGTAGGGAGATGCACGAAGTACACTTGCAGCACGGGCACTCGCGCTGGACAATTCAAAAATTTTGTACTTTAAAAAATTTTTTTCCTGCAAAAACTGCCTTTTTTCGGCAGTTTTTTTATATATTCCACATAAAAAATTTTTCTTCTAAATATTCCTTATCCCTTCCAGTCGAAGATTATGATAAAATAATCTCTGTGCCAAAGAGAATGAGGAATAGATAGTTTTAGAGCTGGATATTTTTCATAATCAAAATAACGTAAATTATCCTGTTAAAACTTGTTAATCATAGAAAGTGCAGGCAGTTGGAGAAGGAGGACTTGTAATGGGGGATACACCCTTTATTACCGTTGAAGGGCCGATTGGTGTAGGAAAGACATCTCTCGCAAAAGCCATTTCAGAGCAATTTGAATTTGCATTACTCAAAGAGATTGTTGATGAAAATCCATTCTTAGGAAAGTTTTATGAAAATATTGAGGAATGGAGTTTCCAAACCGAAATGTTTTTCCTTTGTAATCGCTTTAAGCAATTAGGGGATATCAATGCTCATTACTTAAGCCAAAATCAATCTGTAGTTGCTGATTATCATATTTTCAAGAATTTGATCTTTGCCAGGCAATCATTAAACAAGGACGAATATCAAAAGTACTATAAAATTTATCAAATCTTGACCTCCGATATGCCGAAGCCGAATGTCATTATTTATTTAAATGCAAGCTTAGACACACTAATGAAACGAATTAAAGTAAGAGGGCGCGAAGTGGAAAAGAATATTAGCCCCTTGTATTTAGAACAACTATCGGTTGACTATGAAGAGACTATCGCCATTTTTGAAAAGGAACATCCAGAAATACCCGTTCTCCGCTTTAGCGGTGATGAGGTGGATTTTGTAAAAAGCAAACATGATTTAAAACATATTTTTGATACGCTCTCATTATCGTTAAAGACATGTAGTTGGACAAACATATAGAACAGGTGGGATGTTAGTGAGTATCGTAATTGGTGGGATGATTGGTCTTGGAAAGACAAGTGTTGCAGACACATTAAATGCACACTTCCAAAATAGAGGAATTGAAAGTAAGGTATTTTATGAAGCGGTGGATAATAATCCGATTCTACCCCTTTACTATGAACTAACACCGGAAGAATTAGATGCACGGAGAATTCCTTTCCTTTTACAATTATTTTTCTTAAATAAACGCTTTAAAACGGTCAAAGACTCCATTAATTGGCAAGAACCGATTTACACAATCCAGGATCGTTCCATTTATGAGGACTGGTATTTTGCTTATGTGAATAAAAGGTTAGGACGGATATCCGACTTAGAATTTAAAATTTATGAAGACTTAGTTGAAAATATGATGGAAGAACTAAATGAACTTCCAAAAAAAGCACCAGATTTAATGGTTTACCTAAAAGGATCGTTTGATACAGTGATTGATCGTATTATGGCACGAGGCAGAAGCTTCGAAATTAACCCTGAACTAAAAGAATACTACTTTGAAGTATGGAAGGGTTATGATGAATGGGTCATGAGTCAGTATTCTGCCAGTGATGTATTAATTATTGATATGGATACAACAGACCTCGTAAAAAGTAGTGAGGATGCACTAAGGGTTTGCCATGATGTAGAAAATAAATTAAACGAAATCCTTAACGGTACAAAAACACCTATTGGCTCTTAGCCTAATAGGTGTTTTTGTGTAAGAAAAGCGCAAGCGCCTTGGTCCGGGGGGATATAGGAAGACTTATCGGTTGGCAGCTTCTCTGCGCCAGAGATTAGTCTTCCTTAATGCGAACCGCCGGCGGTAAGGTTTCTCTTTAACCCTTTCTACGAATTGACTTGTGACCAAGGGAAAAGGGAGTTATTTTTTCCTCGATCCCCATGGCGCTTGTGCTAGACACTTATCGAAGTACAATGATATAAAAGTGAATCTTCCATCAGTGGGAGTTTTCTTCATCCCCCACTGATGGTTAGATGAACCAATCGGGCCTTTACG
>JAIMAD010000427.1 GCA_023512145.1 Bacillus sp. (in: firmicutes)
TTACAAGAGTAAAAAATGAACAATTGAAAAAGGGGCGGCACAAGCTCTATTACCAATTTACGGATGCGATTTTTGGAATTAGCGATTGGATTTTTAGTGGGAACCACTCCAGTTTTATCCGTGAAAATGAGAAACAAGAGCATGAATTGTACCTAGTGGAAGCGAGAAAACATTCCTTTGTGAATTGGCGCGATGTTGTGAATCAAGTTGTTCTTGGTACCATTGTCGTCATGACCATTGCCTGGGCCAATGGATTAAGTATTAATGGTGATATTCCGGCCACGTTAATTGCTGCTTTTGGCCTAGCTTTGTTCTCGCTGCTGGAATCCTTTTTACCAATTGCCGGAGCAGTCAGTGAAACGACCACATATCAAGATTCCTTAAAGAGGTTAGCAAATGTTGAGTGGACTAATCCATTAAGTATGGGTAAAGACATAAATATACCTACTTCGACTTCAAGCACACAAGTTTCGATTGTAATTGACCAGTTATCATTTGCACATCTTCCAAATGAACCACTAATACAACAGTTTAATTTAACGGTTGAACAAGGTGAGAAAATTGCAATTATTGGTCGGAGCGGGTCTGGGAAATCGACACTTTTAAATTTGATTCAGGGATCACTTCTGCCCATAAGTGGGGAAGTACGTATTAATGGCTCCCATGCCTTTGAATTAGATTTATCTAACTCTATTTCTTCCTTGATGAGTGTATTGAACCAAAAAGCATACCTATTTAATACTTCTGTTCTCAACAACATTCGTCTTGGCAACCCGGAGGCAGAGGATGATGAGGTTTTTCAAGTCGCCAAGCTGGTTCAAATGCATGAACTAATCAAGCAATTACCTAATGGCTATGAAACGAATATGCAAGAAACTGGACAACGCTTCTCAGGTGGAGAACGACAAAGAATTGCTTTGGCACGAGTTCTTCTCCAAAAAACGCCAATTGTTATCTTGGATGAACCAACGGTCGGACTTGATCCAATTACAGAGGCTGAGCTATTGAAAACGATATTTGAAACACTGAAGGAGAAAACGATTCTATGGGTAACACACCATTTAACCGGTGTAGAAAACATGGATCGAATCCTACTACTCGACCAAGGGAACATTGCCATGGTAGGAAGTCATCACCAACTCCTTAAAAGTGAAGCGCGATACCGGCGTTTATATAGACTTGACCGCCCGTATTTATTAATTTCTTCAAACAATTAACTGACAGGTAGATTTTTAGTCTTTACGGACACTAGATTTAATGGGTAAAATGGATTCGGGATGCTTTAGGAAAAGGGAGCAATCATAATGAAATTAATTATTGCTGAAAAGCCGGATCAAGGATCAACATTAGCTTCGATTTTTAAACATAAAAAACAAAAGGGCTTTATTGAAATATTTCCAAATGATGTTTTTACACAGGGTGCCTATGTTACTTGGGCAATTGGTCATGTATGCCAACTAGTCTCACCAGAAAAGTATCAGCAAGGCTGGAAAAAATGGTCGTTGGATAATTTACCGATTATTCCTGAACAATTTCAGTACGAAGTTACTAAGGATAAGGCAAATCAATTTGCGATTATCCAAAAATTAGTTTCTAATCCTGCAGTGACCGAAATAATTCATGCAGGTGATGCTGGACGTGAAGGTGAACTTATAATTCGCAATATCCTTAGGTTAACAAAATGCCGTAAACCAATGAAAAGGTTATGGATATCCTCGTTAACAGCTAATGCTATTAAGGATGGATTTAAAAAGCTGCTAGATGAACAGGAGACGCGTAGTTTATATTTTGAAGCCTATACTAGAGCATGTGCAGACTGGGTGGTTGGCATGAATGCTTCAAGGCTTTATAGCTTGCTACTTCAAAAACAGGGATTTTCCGATGTTTTTTCGGTCGGACGAGTACAAACGCCTACATTAGCACTTATTGTGAAAAGAGATATAGATATTGAGAATTTCAAGTCAGACCCTTTTTGGGAGGTTCAAGCAAATTTTTTAATTAATGGTAAAAAATTTAGTGGCAAATGGCTGATTGATGGGGAGACTCGTGTAAAAACACAAGCTATGGCGGAGAAAGTAGCTGCATTTTGCCGGGAGAAACCAGCGGAGGTCAGCGAGGTTCTTTCTGAAAGGAAGGAATTTTTTCCACCGCTTTTGTATAACCTATCTGCTCTCCAAGCAGAAGCAAATAAACGCTATAAGTTATCACCAAAAAATACACTTGATATCATGCAAAAGCTCTACCAAAAAGGATATGTCTCTTACCCACGCTCGGATTCACGACACGTAACAAAGGAAGAAGCCAATACGTTCTCGGAAATTCTTAATAAATTAAGTCAAATAAAAGATTATCAAAGCTTTTTCCCATTACCAATTGAGTCACTTTCAGAAAATAAACGTTATGTAAATGAAAAGAAGGTGACGGATCATTATGCCATCATTCCGACTGAGCAAATACCAAATGTTGAAAGGCTAAGTGCTGACGAGCGGAAAATATACGATTTAGTTGTACACAGTTTAATTGCTGCCCATTACAATAAATCGATAGCTGAGTATACGACCGTAACAACATTAGTTGATGGACGGGCTGCATTTGTCTCAAAGGGAAAAGTAGAGATTGAAGTGGGCTGGAGGAAAGTATTGAATCCAAAAGAACGCGATGAAGAACCTTCGCTTCCATTGCTTAAAAAAGGGGAACAAGGGCGGACCGAAAAAGTAGAAGTCAAAGAAAGTCAGACGCAGCCACCAAAGCGATATACGGAAGGTCAGTTGATTACCTTAATGAAAACGGCTGGCAAACATATTGATGATAAAGAACTCGAGAAAATTTTGACAAGAACGGAAGGCCTAGGAACGGAAGCAACGAGGGCAGGTATTATCACAATGCTAAAGGACCGCCTCTACATTGAGGTAAGAAAAAATGTTGTTTATGCAACGGCAAAAGCCAAAATTTTGATTTTGGCAATTGGTCAAGAAGTCCTTGCTTCACCAGAAATGACCGCAAAGTGGGAGCAGAAACTAAAGGAAATATCAATGGGTTCTGCTGAACCAAAGCTGTTTATGGAGCAAACAAAAAGGATGGTCAGCCATTTAATTTCTTCAAGCATTGGCCAATCATCTAAATGGTCCTTTCCCGTAGACGTCCGCGAAAGTTTTACTCCTGGCAAGCAAATGACAAAAAAGCAGACTTTTGCAAAACTAGGCGCATGTAAGAAATGTGATGGTTCTGTTGTTGATAAAGGCAGCTTTTATGGTTGTTCAAGTTATCAAAAAAATCAGTGTAATTTCACTATTTCAAAGATTATTTCAGGGAAAAATATCACTCAAAAGAATATTAAACTCCTTCTTTCTGAAGGGAAAACGGAGATGATTGAAGGATTTACAAACAAAGATAAAACCTTTAATGCGCGTCTTTTTATAGACGAAAACGAAAAAAAAGTCAGGTTTTTATTTGAAGAAGCAGATGCATCAAAATCAGTATAAGTGATAAAGAGCCTTGTCACTATTTTTGTTCTATAGTAAACTTTTAGTGATATTGAAAAATTTCTATAGTAACATTTAGTGATTATTGACGATGGAGGGTATTGGATGCCAACACCAAGTATGGAAGACTATATCGAACAAATATATATATTAATTGAAGCAAAAGGATACGCGCGAGTCTCTGATATCGCTGAAGCGCTGTCTGTACATCCCTCCTCAGTTACTAAAATGGTCCAAAAACTAGATAAAGATGAATATTTAGTTTATGAAAAATATAGAGGGCTTACGTTAACAACTAACGGGAAAAAGATTGGCAAACGTTTAGTCTTTAGACATGATTTACTCGAACAATTCTTAAAAATCATTGGTGTAAAAGATGAAAATATTTATCGTGATGTTGAAGGCATTGAGCATCATTTAAGTTGGGATTCGATAGATAGAATCGGTGATCTCGTTCAGTTTTTTGAAGAAGACCAGACACGAGTAGATGCATTAATTGGAAATAAAAATCAAAACGAACAAGATATAGATC
>JAIMAD010000428.1 GCA_023512145.1 Bacillus sp. (in: firmicutes)
GTGCTACACTTCGTGTGTTAGTACCAGGACGCCGCGAAGGTGGGAATTTCATTCCAGTTAACTTGGTTGCGGGCGGAGATAAGTGCTGTATTAACCTTGATAAAGTTTGTCAGGTTGAGCGATTCCGCGCAAGCAACGACTGTATTACTGTTGATTTAAACTGCTTCTGTGCAGTTCAATGTATTGCCGATGTTAACTTGGGCATTTGTAACTAAAATATAGCCAGTCGGTTAAATCGGCTGGCTTCTTTTTGCTGTTTAAGTTTTCCTTATCCCAATCATCAATACTTCTTTAATGCTATCCAGTGGTAGGGTTTTAGTCGTCTGGTCATGGAATTTGATTGTTACTTGATATTCATCAGATTTGCTAAGGTAACCCTGATAACTACCTTCAACTGTATTGAATACACACGGAACAGGTGGAAGCACCTTTGGGAAGTTGATTAAATAGTCTAATCGTTCTAAAACATCCATCTCTTTGAAAGGTTTTACCCTGCTAAATAATGATCGTTGATTGTCTGCCAGTGGTGGAGAGGATGTTGTCTGCTGATTTTCCGGTTTCATTATTTCCATTGGTATTTGTTCAGATAATACCTCCCTTTTTCCAAGGGATATCTTTTTTTTCTTTTCTATCCCTAGCTGCTTTTCTTCCTCTGGTTGCTCCATTTCCTGCCTATTTCTATATACTTCCTGCATGTTTATATTAGCCGGAGTCCTTGAAAATGGCTGATAGACATAAAGAAGCGGTTCTAGGCCCTTTCTTTTCGACATGCATAACACCTCCATTTACGTAATCCTACACTCTATATTTATGCGAAATGCCCATCCTCGTTCACAGGAATTTTTTTAAAAACAAAAAAAGGCCCGCAATTGGCTGCGGGTCTTTTTCATTACAGAATATGGTATCCAGAATCGACGTGAATGTTCTCACCGGTAATTCCACGCGAAAGATTACTGAAAAGGAAAAGCGCGGTATCACCAACTTCTTCTGGAGTTGTAGCCCTCCGTAATGGCGCCCTTTCTTCAACTTCTCTCGTGATTAAATTAAAATCACCAACCCCTTTGGCTGACAAAGTCCGAATTGGACCAGCAGAAATGGAGTTTACACGAATACCCTCTTTTCCTAGATCCGCTGCTAAATAGCGGACACTTGCATCAAGGGAAGCTTTAGCAACACCCATGACATTATAATTAGGAAGAGCACGCTCGCCACCAAGGTATGTCATCGTCACAATGCTTCCACCTTCAGTCATCAATACGCGAGCCTCTTTGGCAACAGCAGTTAATGAATAGGCGCTAATATTATGCGCAAGCAAGAATCCCTCTCTTGTTGTGTTCAGATATTCACCTTTTAGTTCCTCTTTATTCGCAAAAGCTATGCAGTGTGCTACCCCTTGAATCATTCCAACTGCTTCTTTAATATCTGCAAAACACTTAGCCACATCATCATCACTTGTCACATCACATGGCAATACAAGTGTCCCTTCGGCTTCTAAAGAATTTGCCAATTCCCGAACACCACTTTCTAACCTTGCGCCTGCATAGGTGAAAATTAATCTTGCGCCTGCATTATGCAGTGAACGGGCAATTCCCCATGCAATACTGCGTTTATTAGCCACTCCCATAACAACATATGTTTTTCCAGTTAAAGAAAGATCCATTTTTAAAAATTCCCCCTATTATCACCACTATTAGTAGCTGGTACTAAGTTTACACTAATTTACGAAAAATGAAAAGAACAGACAGTAAACTTTTCAAGTGATTTTACCAGGTTTCACCAAATTCCAGCTCTCTTTTCAGCTCGTCAACATATTCCTTTGAGCCCGTCACAATTAAGCGGTCATTCATCTGTAACTCTGTGTCACCGTGTGGAACGATTGATTCATTACCTCTAAAAATTCGAACGAAAATGATATCGCCCATGAAGGGGAACTTTCGTAAAGTTGTACCAGCAAATTGTTTGTTCATCATCCCAATCTCTGATAGTCCTTTCTCTTGACTTGTTAATATATTAATCACGGTGGGTGACTCAATTAACGCACGGAGCAATGCTCTCGTGGACATAAACACTGAAAACACTTCAATACCATATTCGTCTAACCTTTCCTCTAATTCAGGACTTTCAATCAGGGCGATAACCCTAGGTACTCCATTTTCTTTAGCTGCAATGGACAAGCTAGCATTCTGCTCCTCCTCACCTGTAGAAATTACAACAATTTCTGCTTGAAACACATTTGTTTTCGTCAATGTCTCAATTGAATAATCGGTGATATCAACAATTTCAAAGAGAGAATCGGTCATTTGTTTTTCTGATTTTCCCATGTTTGTATGATAAAGAATCGGATCATAAATACCTGACTGTAATTCTCTGGAGACAGGCAAGGTAATCTGATTAGCGCCAATGAAAGCGACACTCACCTTTTTACTTGTGATCACTTCTTTAGGAAATAACCTTTTAAAAACAATTGGTGTAATGATGGAAGTTAGCACTGCCACCAAAATTAATGTTCCACCCATCTGCGCTGTGATGATTTCCATACGTTCTCCTATGGTTGCGGCCGCAATCACAAGTGAAAGAGTTGACGTTAGTAAAAACCCAGATGCAAGAACTGTTTTTGTATCATACCAAATTTTCAAAAGATAGACAGGTACAAGCTTTGATAACAGAAGCCCCATTAATAAAAGGGGAATTAATAACAAGAGCTTTTTTTCACTGAAAAGAGTCCACACATCAAGATTTACGCCAACCATCACAAAAAAGATGGGAATCAAAAATCCATAGCCAAATGAATCAAGCTTATGGACAAGCTCTTGATTGGGGGATAATAAGGAAACTAAGACACCAGCGAGGAATGCACCAAGTATGTTTTCAGCTCCTACTGTTTCGGAGAGTCCAACTAAAAGGATGATCAGTGTAAACACTGCCCTTGTTCCAATGTGTACTGTCCCAGTAGACAAAGTCTCCATAAATGTTCGATTTTTAAACGTTTTTCCAATGAAATAAAATACGACACCTGCTGCAAACAAAATCAATAATAGCCAGGTATTTCCATGTCCTGCCTCATAAATTGAAACAAAAACGGCCAACAAAATCATCGTCGCTAAGTCAGCTATGACAGCAACCAATAAAATAATTTGGCCGATGACTGTTTTCATCAGATGGGCTTCCTTCAAGGTTGGAACGACCACCCCCAACGAAATAGTTGAGATGATGAGTGTCATTAAGAAGGCATTATCAATAAAACCAGCCAGGACAAACAAAAAAGATAAGCCGAGCGAGAAAATAAAGATTCCAACAAAAATTAGCGCTGCGACCACAAACGAATTTGGCTCTTTTTTTCCATTGGGGAGGATTGCCCGTTTTTTCCCTCCACTAAATGCCTTAAAATCAATTTCAAGACCGCTTAAAAACATCAAGAATATAAAACCCAGTGACGAAAGGGTTGAGAGCCACATATCTTCATGAACCACATTGAAGCCACTTTTACCAATTACAAGACCAACAATGATTTCAGCTACGACTACAGGGATAATAGCCAATTTTAATCGATGTAAAAAGATTGGTGTTAAAAATGCCATTGTGACAACAATTAGCAAGGAAATGACAGGTACATGTTGGTCCATTTTAGTTCCTCCTCTCCAAACTAAAAAGTTAAAAATTATTTTCATAAAAGTGAACTTTTTTACGAAAAATAAAAGAATTAAAGGGGGACCACTTATGAAAATTGATATTATCGGTGATATCCATGGTTGTTTACAGGAATTTAAGGAGCTTACCCTTGACCTCGGCTATCAATGGGGGACTGGGATCCCCATCCATCCCGAAAACAGAGTACTCGGCTTTGTAGGTGATTTAACTGACCGCGGACCAGCATCTCTTAAAGTAATAGAGCTTGTTTGGCAGCTTGTTATTAAAGAGAAAAAAGCGTATTACACACCAGGAAATCATTGTAATAAATTATACCGCTTCTTCCTCGGCAACAAAGTACAGATT
>JAIMAD010000429.1 GCA_023512145.1 Bacillus sp. (in: firmicutes)
CACCACATAATCATTTAAACATTTATTGTGAAGAAATGTACTTACACTAACGGGTAGGTTTCGTATTATATGGTTAACCAGTTTACTTTACTGGTTGACCTTTTTTTAATAGAATCTATTATATCAGTAGACAGGGTAGGACGTACGGGTGCGTGGGACAATGATCCCGTCAACTAAACTGTCCGGCCACTACTTGGAGAAACATGTTAGTTAAATAAGCTAAAAAAAATGGATATTAAAAATGGCTCAGTATGGTGAACTGAGCCATTTTTATTTAATTGCAAAAAGAAATACATAAGGCAGTACAAATTAGGCTACATTTTCGAATGCATTTTTGGTTTTTGCGATAAGAAACGGAACCTGTTAAACAATGGCAGCTTCTTTTACAAAATAATATCGCTTTTTTTCGCCATTACGCAGTGAGGTATATATCATTAGAGGTATATCCGAATGTTTAGAAAGTAAGAAAAATATAAACAAGAGATCTAAATCTATTAAGTCACATCAATCCATTTAGTAAAAAGGATTTACTTAGTGTAAGGTTAATAGAAAATTAAGAGTGCTTTTCTTATCCTGGTGCAGGTTTGGTAGTGAGTGGTAGAGAATAAATACAGTAATATCAATAGGTTTTCCTGTAGTTGTGAGTGATAAGTGAGTAATGAGTGGTGGTAATGATATTTGGTGATAGGTGGTGAAAGTAGTGAAAAAATGGTTAACGATTATAGAACTATCTGAAAAGACTAATATTGCAGAATCAACTGTGAGAAGGTATATACAGAAATTCCCTGACTTCTTTATTTCTAAAGGAGGTAGTAGATCTAAACGTTATGAAGATACGGCTATTAAAATCTTAGTAAGGATTAAGAATTTATTCGATAGCGGTTATGAATCAGATATGGTGGACAGTACACTTAGAAGTGAATTTGCTATGGTGGTGGATGGCGGTAATAAGGAAGATAGAGAAAGCACTAGTACACCAAGACAAGATACTGCTAGGGATATACTTGAAATCAAACATGCACTAAAGGAACAAGCTGAAGCCCTAAAGCAACAACAGGAATTTAATAAACTGCTAGTTGAGAAATTAAAAGAAAAAGAAGAACGGGATAAAGAATATTATAAGAGATTCGATGAAACTATAAGGCGTGTTAGGGAAGAAAAACAAGCTATTTTACAAATAGCTGTAGCTCAGGAACAGGAAAAGAAGAAAGGGTTTTTGGCTAGACTATTTGGTAAGCAAAACAGTTAAGGGTGGAATTATATTTCACTCTTTTTTCGTGTCCTTATTTAAAGTAATGCTTCACTGTGTCCTATGTAGAGCTATTGGACTAACAAAATGAATATTAAGATTTTTTATAATAAGAACATTTATTGGGGAAATCAGCTACTTTTACATTGATATACAATGAATAGCAACCCGCTCCTGCTCTTTCAAATGAAGAGGGGGATTGTTAATTTTATGGACAAAAATTGGGAATTATATGAAAATTATAGATAAAATTAAGTTCGCCATTTGGTAATTAATATCAAAAATACATGACACATCTAATTTATTAGAGGAATTATTTTTTTAAATACAGCTGATATTAGGGATATAGCATTAAAAGCAACAAATGTATTGAGAGGGATTCATTCGGTTTTGGTGAAGGATCAGGGACCGAATCTGTTCCATAAGGAGCTTATCGGTAACATTTTAACTGCGGAAAAGTTGACTTACCGAGATGTTGAAGAGTTTCTTAAAACAAAGCCCCTTGATGAATTGGTACAAAATAAATAATTTTGGGATATCCGCGAAGTGTCGCCTTTTTCGGCGACTTTTTTTGTCTGCGCATAATAACAAAAAAATACAACCTTAAAGTAAGCCATGATTAAAGTGTTTTTTTATTTTGTTTTTCTTTTCTTTTATTATCCAAATGAAGGTGTGGCGGTGAGTGATGGAGAATTAACACAGTAATGTCAGTAGGATTTCCTGTTGTTGTGGGTGATAAGTGAGTAATGACGGAGAGATTGTGTAAGTTTTGACTATGACTAAGATTGAGTCAGAATAGTTTAGGCAAAAAAAATAGCTCAGCCCTGCCTATACGGTAGCGGGGAAAAGCTTTTTTAGCTGTTGTTAGCAGCTCCACATTATGGTAGCGGAGAAACTAACATACTAATTTAATGATACTTACTTAAGATAAACTAGTCAACATTAGTACTTCAAAAGGAGATATGTAATTTAGTGATGGTTTTCGCATGGACTGTAGAAAATTCAACTAAGGGGTGCTTAAATTTAAGTTGATTATTGCTGGGCGGTTATTTCATTTTTAAGGAACAAGCTGATGCTCTAAAACAACAACAGGATTTCAATAAACTGCTAGTTGAGAAATTAAAAGAAAAGGAAGAACGGGATAAAGAATATTATAAGAGATTTGATGAAACCATTAGGATTGTTAGGGAAGAAAAACAAGCTATTTTACAAATAACTGCATCTTAGGAACAGGAAAAGAAGAAGGGGTTTTTGGCCAGGCTATTCGGGAAGCAAACCAGTTAAGGGTGGGATTACATTCCACTCTTTTTTCGTGCCCTTTTTTGAGTAATACTGCACTCTGTCCTATGTGGTGATATTGGTGACTAAGTAGTGGTTGTCCATCAACAAGAACCCGCTCCTGCTATCTACAAATGATGATAGGGATGTCAATTTTTCAGGGGGGAAATTGGAAATCATATGAAAAAAACTAGATAAAAGGAATAATTTGGGTTATAGTGGAATAAGAAACATACGTTCTAAGTCAAAGAGGTTTTTGGAATGAATATTGGAGTGGGTAAAAGGTCTGGACTTATCAACGAGGGCATAGGTATATAGGGGAAATTAGGGGCTATTTCCCGCCATCAAAGTGTCTGAAAAAATACACAGCAAGAAAAATCTTTCGGGAAGGGAGCGGGTAAGATACAAAAGAAAGAGTTTCTTAATGATGACTGACAGTAACGCCTTACCGAACTGAAGACTCAAATTAGGTACTCTAATAATTGAGAACAATTCAACAGTTATTAGGAAAAACTGGTTGGATTGCCGAAGAGAATTGTGGGTGTTAATTTTGGACCGACACATCCAAGCTAGAAAGATACTTCGGAGGTTAGGAAATTTATACGAGAATTTCGAAAGGAGCAAGTATTGTATGGAAAAGACAGTGTTAAGGAGAGACATACAAACGGTGAAAGAACTTTTAACTCTGGAAGAAAAGGTAACTTTTTTTCAGATTAAAGGACGTTTACTCCAAGCAGACCTTAACGGAGACCTGAGTGGCTACGAATATAAGCGGTTGTATGAAAGGGCCTCAAAGGTTTTGCTGGGAGCTGTGGAAAGGGAACTTGCAAGGAGAGGATTAGCTTAATGAATAAAAATGAAAAGGTAGAGTTGATGAAACATATATTAACTGATGAAGCGTTTGGAAGCGGATAAGTTAAAGGATTTTAATGATTGCCTTCCTATCTTCCTTTCTACAAAAGAGAGAATTAATGCTAAGGGTGCTTTCAAGACCATGCAACTTATTTTAAAAAGAGAACAATAAAAAATTTTTCGGGGAGGGGGAAATAGTTGGCTTTATTTAACTTTGAAGCTTATAAAGAAGGAAAGTGAAGATGATTTATTGTAAATATTGATATAGCAAAAGATATAGGGCAACATGTAGATTACAACCACTCCGACTCGATTCTAATTATCATTACCCAACCTCGATCGCTACATTACATTAAACAAACTGACATTTTTAATCTATCGTTGCAACGAATCACTTCTCTTATGTCCTGGTCTGCTTCATAAACTGTGATCCGGTTTAACTTATTTGCAGCTATGGTTATAATATTCACTTCGTAGAGTATGAGCTCCGAACCTTTCGGAATCCATTCCGAATGATTCGCAACAGCCACCTGAAAACATTGTCCGATACATAATGGTTTTACTGAAAACAACAATCCTGCGACAATCAAGAAGAAAATGGCGACC
>JAIMAD010000430.1 GCA_023512145.1 Bacillus sp. (in: firmicutes)
CCCATTGGCCACGTCAATATCGAGATTTTTTAGATCGACATTAGATTGATGGAAGATATGGGAAATTCCGACGGATTGACCAAAGTTTAAATCAAAATCAAAGTCTTTGATTTTTTTCAAGGCTGAATCAACAAAGTCAAAAATCTTATCCTTCGTCGATTGGTATTTATCCTCCTTAGTTGGGGCTTCCTTTTTCGTCTCATCGAAATTTACTGTTGTGGACAGCTCGTTAACAATTTGCTCCCGCTTCTGCTCCATTGTTTGCTGTGCCTTTTCTAATTCATCAAGTAAATTTATCGCTTCATCAACTGTCAGCTTTCCTTCTTCAACCAGTTTTAAAATTCGTTTTCTTTCCTCTTGCATCGTTACCACCCCAATTTGTGATTTTTTTCCTTTTAAGCTTATTGTGCTACTAATACCTTTATGCCTTTGACAATGTTATAGATGACGACCGCAATCCAAGTGATTACAAGGACAACAATAGCAATAATCGTTAAAACAGGAACACTGTCTTGCATACTTGGAAATTCATAAATGACCGCAAAAATAAGCAGCGGTATCGGAATAAGTGGAATCAAATGTGAAACCAATGACTTCTTGGCGTGCGTTTTTGTCACATCATCCCCCGTCGCAAAATACACTGCAAGCGGAAAGATGAACCCCGCGAAAAAAATACTGAAATAACACAAACTGGAAAGAACCTTTCTCGTTTCCACTTTTTAAGTTCAACTCCTTATCCTTTTATTTACGAAATAGGAAGTTGAAAGTTTCGTATTTTTAAAAATTAGGCTGTGTTAAATGATATTGTTGATTTTAGAACCTGTTGAATTGTGCGGAAGGCACGAGACTCCTACGGGACTAGCAGGTCAGGGTGAGACCCGCAGACGCGCAGCGCCCGAGGAGGCTAACCGACCGCCCGCGCGGCGCTGCGTGCCTGGAGCACAATTCAACAGACTTGTTTCACACAGCCAAAAATTAAAGATTTGTTGGTAATAGTATGCATTACTTTGTGCAAAAAAAATGGTTTTTAACCATTTGAAAAAAAGAGCTGAAACCAGAAGATTTACTCCCACAAATTTCAGCTCTTCATCACTTCTTATGCTTTTACGGTGCTCTTTTCCTCAATGAGCTGTTTCATTCGCAATCGATCCCTTACAAGGACTGGTTTTAAGTAATTACCGGTATACGATTCGTTAACTTGTGCTATTTTTTCCGGTGTACCCGTGGCAATAATCATTCCGCCCTTGTCACCGCCCTCGGGTCCCAGGTCGATTAGATAATCAGCGGTCTTTATGACGTCGAGGTTATGCTCGATAACGAGGACGGTGTCCCCATTTTCGACCAAACGCTGTAAAACGACGAGCAAACGGGAAATGTCATCAACATGCAGACCGGTTGTCGGCTCGTCCAAAATGTAAAAGGATTTCCCTTGGGAACGGCGATGGAGCTCGGAAGCGAGTTTGACGCGCTGTGCCTCACCACCCGATAGCGTGGTCGCCGGCTGTCCTAACGTAATGTATCCAAGTCCGACGTCATAGATTGTCCGCAGCTTGCGGCTGATTTTCGGATGGTTTTCAAAATAGTCTACGGCCGTTTCAACGGTCATATCAAGAATATCAGAAATATTTTTCCCTTTGTACTTCACTTCCAGCGTTTCGCGGTTGTATCGTTTCCCGTGGCAAATTTCGCAAGGAACATAGACATCTGGTAAAAAGTGCATTTCAATTTTAATAATCCCATCGCCACGGCAGGCCTCGCAACGCCCGCCCTTCACATTAAAGCTAAATCGTCCCTTTTTATAACCGCGCACCTTCGCTTCGTTTGTTGTTGCAAACATATCACGAATATCATCAAAAACACCGACATATGTTGCTGGGTTCGAGCGCGGCGTTCTGCCGATTGGCGACTGATCAATATCAATGATTTTTTCTAAATGCTCGATTCCTTTAATACTCTTATGTTCTCCAGGCTTTGTTTTTGCACGATGAAGCTTTTGGGCCAGTTCTTTATGAAGGATCTCGTTGATGAGTGTACTCTTTCCAGATCCGGACACACCGGTCACCGCGATGAACATGCCTAGTGGAATCTTGACATTCACATTTTTCAAGTTGTTTTCGGATGCACCTTTGATTTCGATAAAACGACCATCTGACTTACGGCGTGTTAGTGGAAGTGGTATAAACTTCTTCCCTGACAAATACTGACCTGTTAGCGAGTTCGGGTCAGCCATAACCTCTGCAGGTGTTCCAGCCGCAACGATTTCCCCACCATGCACGCCAGCACCAGGTCCAATATCAATCAAATGATCTGCAGCAAGCATCGTATCCTCATCATGCTCAACCACAATCAGCGTGTTGCCAATTTCACGCATGCTTTTTAATGTTTCGATTAAACGGGCATTGTCACGCTGATGGAGCCCTATAGACGGCTCATCTAAAATATATAACACGCCTGTTAAGCGCGAGCCGATTTGCGTTGCCAAACGGATCCGCTGTGCTTCACCACCTGAAAGCGTTCCAGCCATTCGGCTTAACGTTAAATAATCAAGGCCGACGTTAATTAAGAAGCCAAGGCGCTCACTGATTTCACGAAAAATTTGCTTCGCAATCATCATTTCTTTTTCTGAAAGGTCTAATCCTGCAAAAAATTGTTGCGCTTCTTCAATCGAAAGATTGGTAACGTGGGCAATATGCTGTCCTGAAATGAGTACTGCCAGGCTTTCTTTTTTCAAGCGCAATCCCTTACAGGCGGGACAATGCTGCCTGCCCATGTATTTTTCCATTTGATCACGAATATAATCAGAGCTTGTCTCCTTAAAACGACGCTCTACATTGCGAATAACGCCTTCAAACTCAATCTGCCCCTCGCGGATTTGGCCGAAATCATTCTCATAACGGAAGTAAATTTTTTCACGACCTGCTCCGTAAAGTACTTTTTCAAAAAGAGGTGCAGGTATTTTCTTAATAGGGATATTCATATCAACCCCAAAATGATTGCAGACAGCCTCAAGGAGTTGAGGATAATACTGCGAGCTTGTCGGTTCCCAGGGGGCAATCGCATGCTGCTTGAGGGTCAAATCCTTGTTGGGTATCACAAGGTCAAGATCAACTTCAAGCTTGGAGCCAAGTCCATCACATTCTGGGCAGGCACCGAAGGGACTGTTAAAGGAAAACATACGCGGCTCGAGCTCCCCGATTGAGAAACCACACTGGGGACAGGCATGATTTTCGCTAAATAACAGCACTTCTTCGCCAAACACATCAACAATTACTTTTCCTTCACCAAGCTTTAAGGCAGTTTCAAGGGAATCAGCGATTCTTGCAGCTACCCCTTCCTTGACAACAATCCTGTCAATAACAACCTCAATCGAGTGCTTTTTGTTTTTTTCAAGCTCAATCTCATCACCAAGGTCTACCAGATTACTGTCAACGCGGGCTCGGACATACCCTTGCTTTTTAATTTCCTCAAACACTTTCACATGTGATCCTTTTCTACCGGAAATAACAGGGGCAAGTATTTGCATTTTTGTCCGTTCTGGGTATTCAAGAATCCGATCAACCATCTGCTCAATCGTTTGTGAGGAGATTTCAATATGGTGAATTGGACAGGTTGGTCGCCCTACCCTTGCAAACAATAACCGTAAATAGTCATAGATTTCTGTAACCGTCCCGACCGTTGAGCGTGGGTTCCGGCTTGTTGTTTTTTGATCAATTGAGATTGCTGGGGACAGCCCTTCAATCGAATCGACATCCGGCTTGTCCATCTGGCCCAGAAATTGCCGGGCATAGGCCGAAAGCGATTCGACATATCTTCGCTGCCCTTCCGCATAAATTGTGTCAAATGCAAGCGACGATTTTCCAGACCCAGATAGGCCCGTCAAGACGACAAGCTTGTCTCTCGGAATGGTGATATCAATATTTTTCAAATTATGTGCTCTGGCACCTTTTACAATCAGTTTATCCATTGCCATCTGTAC
>JAIMAD010000431.1 GCA_023512145.1 Bacillus sp. (in: firmicutes)
GTTGATAGCTAACATAATACATGATTTCGTCTGTTTTTATCTCGATGTTAGAAAGGTGATGTTCCACTGTTAACATCTCTTCAAACAAATCCAAGGTATCTCTTGCCGCTGTGTCATCAGGCCGAGCATCACAGACAACCTTTATCGTTAGCCAATTATATAGTGTATCCTGTAAGGATTTCATTTACTTAAACCCCCGGTGTATTACTTTTAGCCTGCTGTTTTTTTGATTGATGGAGGCGAATTTTATACACAATTAAGAATAATGCTACTACACTTAAACCTTCAGCTATTGGGAGTGCATAAGAAAAGAACAACATAACTAAGCTACCTAGGCAAAGGCTTAAATAGATTATAATATTTTTCAAAAGAGGCAACTTTTTTGCAAAGCCTAACCTGAAGACTATCATTGTCAAAATGACTATAAATAGATATTGCAGTAATACTCCCATTTCCACATCACTTTGTGAAATAGAAGAATTACCAGCAATAAGCTCAATGAAAAATCTTAGACTTGGGGAGAATGATTTTAATTCATCCACAGCGTGCACCCCTTTAATTTATTCAATTCGGTGAAGTTTTTTTCTTTTTAGCCGTTTTCTCACGTTCATTCTTATCAAGAATTTTCTTCCGTAAGCGAATTGATTCTGGTGTAACCTCACAATATTCATCATCATTCAAATACTCTAATGACTCTTCTAATGTCATGATGCGCGGCTTTTTAATAACAGATGTTTGGTCCTTGTTGGCTGAACGTACATTTGTTGCCTGCTTCACTTTTGTAATATTGACGGTGATATCACTTTCACGCGTGTTTTCGCCAACGATCATTCCCTCGTAAATTTCCGTACCCGGATCAACGAAAATCGTACCGCGGTCTTCTATTTGCATTATACCATATGTGGATGTTTTTCCAGATTCCATTGAAACAAGGACACCTTGGTGTCTTCCGCCAACTTGACCTGGAACCATTTTCTGGTAAGAATCAAAGGTGTGATTAATAATTCCATACCCACGTGTCATTGTTAAGAACTCGGTTGTATATCCGATTAAGCCACGTGCTGGTACGTTAAAGATTAAGCGAACTTGACCAGATCCATTATTAATCATGTCAATCATTTCGCCTTTTCGAGCACCAATTGACTCCATCACAGAACCTGTATGCTCTTCGGGCACATCAATTTGGACCCTTTCGACTGGTTCACAACGAACACCGTCAATAACTCTAACAATTACTTCTGGTTTTGAAACTTGCAGTTCATAACCTTCACGACGCATGTTTTCAATCAGAATCGATAAATGAAGTTCGCCACGCCCGGAAACTATCCATGCATCCGGTGAATCTGTGTTTTCTACGCGTAAACTTACATCAGTATGCAATTGAGCAAGAAGTCTTTCTTCAATCTTTCTAGATGTTAAATATTTACCTTCTCTACCAGCAAATGGGCTATTGTTTACAACAAAAGTCATTTGTAGAGTCGGTTCGTCAATGCGTAAAATTGGTAATGCATCTTGTTCTTCAACTGGACAAACTGTTTCACCAACATTTATATCTTCCATCCCAGAAACAGCTATTAAATCGCCAGCTTTCGCTTCTTGAATTTCCTGGCGTTTTAAACCAAAGAAGCCAAAAATCTTTGTGACTCGGAATTGTTTTACAGTACCATCTAGCTTCATTAGTGCTACTTGCTGACCAACATTCATCGTACCACGGAAAACTCGACCAATTCCGATTCTTCCGACATAATCATTATAATCAAGAAGAGCTACCTGGAATTGTAACGGTTCATCACGATTATCAATTGGCGCAGGGATATATTCAACAATCGCTTCGTACAATGCTTGCATGGTTTCATCTTGCTTGTCCGGAGTTGTACTTGACGTACCATTTATCGCAGAAGCGAAAATAACTGGGAACTCAAGCTGATTTTCATTTGCTCCAAGCTCGATAAATAAATCAATCACTTCATCGATTACTTCTTCAGGACGGGCAGCGTCACGATCGATTTTATTTACAACCACAATTGGTGTTAAATTTTGCTCCAGTGCCTTCTTAAGAACAAAACGGGTTTGAGGCATACAGCCCTCATATGCATCGACCACTAGCAAAACACCATCAACCATTTTCATGATCCGTTCAACTTCACCGCCAAAGTCCGCGTGTCCTGGTGTATCCAAAATATTGATTCTTGTATCTTTGTATTGAACAGCAGTGTTTTTAGCAAGGATGGTTATTCCACGTTCTCTTTCCAAATCATTGGAATCCATCGCGCGCTCTTCCACATGCTCGTTTACACGAAAAGTTCCAGATTGACGCAGCAATTGATCAACCAACGTCGTTTTCCCATGGTCTACGTGGGCAATAATTGCAATATTACGAATATCATTTCTTATTTTCAACAATTCCACTCCTACCTATATTCAATCAACTTAAAGCTATTTATAGTTTCCCGTTTATAACTAAAACATTATACCATAAATATTCTGGAAAAAAAAATACTTTTTATGTAGAATAAGAAATATACCAAATAGCAGGCAAATTCACATGATTATTAAACAAAGGAGATGGTATTATATGAATAAGATTAAATGGCCTCTACTCGTCTATGCAATCCTTGCAGCAGCTAGTATAATGGGGATTGGAATTGCAATTAGCGAAAAAAGCTTACTAGGTGTAATTGGATGTGTCATAGCAATTGTCTTGGTAATGGGCTTGGGTTTTAAAACAAAAAGAAAAATGCGTGAAAGTGGCCAATTATAAGAACTCATGGGAAGGTAACTCAAACGAGACCATTCTCAAAGTTAAATTGAAATATATTATGATAAAAAAAGAAGCCTAGCTTGCTTCTTTTTTTACCACTTACCGTCCAATAAGTATTCTTGTAAGATGGTTTGATGCAAGCCGGGTTTAGCCGCCAATAAAGAATCTTGCGAAAGAAAATTGAGCTTATCCCCTCTCAAATTTGTCACTTTTCCCCCTAGTTCTTCCACAATGACAGTCCCAGCAGCAAAATCCCAAGGTGATAGGCGCATGGAAAGGTATGCATCGACCCTACCAGTCGCTACAAACACCATTTCAAGTGCGGCAGTCCCATACGATCTTGTCCCTCTCACATCTCTTACAAGTGGGATTATTAAGTTGTGATCGATGCGATGGTTTTCCATTACCCATGAAGCATTAAGTGCAAGAATCGATTCCTTTAGGGTTGTTTCCTCAAGTCCTGCGATAGGATTTCCATTTAAATACGCCCCTTTTCCACTAAAGGCATGGTACAACTCATCATGAACAACATCATAAATGAGTCCAATTTTGCCAATTCCATTCACGTACACTGCAAGGGAGATGGCAAAATTCCTCTGCTGATGGATAAAATTCAGCGTTCCATCAATCGGGTCAATCAACCAAACAACGCCATCAAGACTGCTGAGTTCATCGCCAAACCCTTCCTCGCCCATAATTTTATGATCTGGATAAAATTCTCTTATCTTTTTAATAAAAAATTGTTCGATTTCTTTATCGATATTTGTAACAAGATCATTAGCGTTTGTTTTCGTTTGTATAGTTAAGATTTGATCAAAAGATAACCGGATTTGCTCTCCTGCTTCATTAACCCATTTTATTGCATGGGCATAAATATTATCCCAGTTCATGCTACTCCTCCAATTACCATATTTCCTCAATCTTCCATTTTATAGAAAGCTGAGAACACCCTGACTTCAGTCGAGGTTGTTGACGTACAATGTATGTAGTATGGTCTAGACAAACAAATTGATGTACCTCTAGCTTAATCAAATTGACTGAACACATCAACTTTTAGCATCTCTTCTTTTGCATAATTCTCAGCCATCAAGCGTTAATGGACAATAATAAACGAACCCCTCTCTTTTTGCTGGAGTTCGTTTTAAATAAGTTCAGAATATATTCTATCTCGGTCCATTCCTAGTTACTTCCCCTT
>JAIMAD010000042.1 GCA_023512145.1 Bacillus sp. (in: firmicutes)
GTGATATATAGATAATATGATTTTATCTAAGCTTAATATTTCTTTATACTGTAAAAGCCCAGAAACTTGCCCTGTTTTAACTAAATCAAAGGAATTAGGCGTTCTTTGCAAGGGAAATTAACATGTTTTTTGAGTTGAAATCACCTTTTTATTGAATTTTAAAATATTTTTGGCGGAAAATTGAACAATCTCTATATTGAAACTATTAGTTGCAATAATGCGGTCAGAATTTATTGAAAAAAATTTTGATTAGCCAAAAATATTTGGGAGAGATAAAACAATGAAACAAAAACAATCCACTTTTTTAAAATTTCTTATTCTAGCAACGCTAACAATGTTTATTTTGTCAGCGTGTGGTACAAAGACTAATACAGGTACAAATGCTTCCGACACAAAGACTGAAAAGAAGGAAGTTCAGAAAACGGAACCAGTAGTAACTCAAGATAATCCAATATTTGTCGATAAGGAAAAGAAAGTTGTAAAAGTTTTTGCTACCGTTAATGGTAAGTATTTAGTAAGTCCGACTCGTCATGGCTTAAACTGGGTAGAAGGAACATACGGTGATCAAGCTGTATTGAAAGCTTATGGAAATCCACTTAAATTCAATGAAGCGTTAATCGAAATCGGTGGCGTTCCCGCGGTTGAAAAGGGCGGTGATGCCAGTAAAGAGTTTGACGTAAAAGACGGTGGAAAGTACATTTTAGGGGACGAATTAGCTGTTTCAATTACATGGGAAGATGCAGTAAAGGACTATGATATTAATGAAGTCATGGTCGATTCTACAGGCAAAAAGATTGTCTATCGTTTTGGTGGAAATTATGATGTCCAAATGGCTAAAAACACTGGTTGTTATATGTGTTTTGACAGCTGTCCTGCAGGGATTACCAGTAATTCAAATCAAGCTGTAGGTACATTTGATGGTGGTCATGCTGAGTTCCATGGTAATGCAGAAGTGCTTCCGGAGGACGGAACACCTGTAATCTTGACCTATTCGTTTGTACAATAATTTGGGTGGGAAAATGAAAGATATTATTTCTTCCTTTGTTCAATTAATTGGAGCAGTATTTCTATTCTTTCTTATTGGATTAGCAATAGCAATATTACTTATTCAAAATCCTTGGCTGGATATGCGGTTTGACAGTGAATACGTAGTTACCATTTCCATTCTAACAGGAGTATGGTTTTACTTTTTAGGAACTTTTATGAACGCAAAAAATTTTTCTATATGGGCGTCCACCTGGACCACGGCAACGGTTTTACTTTCTAGTTTCGCTATTATTTCTTTTATTACCATTACAAAGGGGAGTTTAACTATCCTCCCCGCTTATGTGGTAAGGAAATCATTGTTTTTAGAAGGATTTTTGTCTCTAGCCGAAATGAATATGCTTCTACTATTTATCATACCAATATGTATTGCATTAATGGCATTGAAAATCTGGTTTAGAAATAAAACAAAAACAATAAAAATAATCGAATCCAGCACAGGTTGGAATCAATTAACGAGCATCCAAAGGATTGGGATAATGTCACTTTATGGCATGATTGCCCTCTTCTTGTTAATTTATTTGGGTCAAGGCGAAATCCAGGAATCCATCAATCAATCGATCGGCTATTTGAAAAATGCGGACGTAGAGGGATTCCGAGATTATCTTCTATCGTTTGGTCCGCTTGCCGCAGTCGTTTCTGGATTATTAATGGTCTTTCAGTCAATTGTTGCACCACTGCCAGCCTTTGTGATTACTTTTGCGAACGGTTTATTATTTGGCTGGGGTTGGGGTGCACTCTTATCATGGAGTAGCGCAATGGTAGGAGCTATCCTTTGTTTTTATCTAGCCAAAATCTTGGGCAGACCGGTAGTTGAAAAAATCGTAACGGCGAAAGCTTTAAAATGGTGGGATCAATTTTTCGGGAAGTACGGAAAACATGCCGTTTTTATTGCCAGACTTGTTCCGATTGTATCTTTTGACCTTGTTAGTTATGCTGCTGGCGTAACGTCCATTTCCTTTTGGCAGTTTTTCTTGGCAACGGGACTAGGGCAATTACCGGCAACGATTCTGTATTCATATCTTGGCCAAAACGCAACCAACACAGTGCAAATCCTATTTTTCTTATTTACAATCGTCATCGCTTTAACAGTGATTGGCATGATTCTTCGTCCCAAATTGCAAGCGTGGGGTAAAAGGAAACAAGGAGTAAATGGGTAATGGCCACAAAATCGGACAAAAAGGGTTTAATTATTCGAGTTTTGGGGAGCACCGGCTTAATGTTATGGATCCTTAATAAGATTGAGTGGAGTAAAATTATTGAGGTTGCTAAAGCTGGATCAATCGTTTATTTCATTGCTGCTGCTTTTGCCATCCAACTTACTGTGGCAACAAGTATCTGGAAATGGAAGATGCTTGTTGATTCTTCGTTAAACCAAGACGAAAAGGGAGACGCCTCAGTTATCAAATTGGGGCGTTTCTATTATATTGGTCTTTTTTTTAATAATTTTCTGCCAGGTAGTGTCGGTGGGGATGTCGTACGTGTTTACTATTTAGGAAGAATTACTGGAATTCCGATTGCGACAGCATCTGTGGCCTTTGAGCGGATATCAAGTGGTGCTGCATTAGTGGGTATTGCCATTTTTTCATCACTTTTTATGGAATCTGCTCGATCTTTTCTTTTACCAATCCTGTTAGGTTCAGCAATGGTTTTTCTCGTTTTTTACCTATTTGGTTTGTGGATGAAAACAGGAAGACTCAATAAAGAAATTACCAGTGTGAATTCTGACACCAGAATAAACATATGGTTAATGAAACTGAAAAGTGAGCTTTTTAAAATAGCTGAAATCGCCTTAAATTATCGGAAGGAAGGGCTTAAGTGGTGGCTATCTATTGCTACTACCTCCCTATTATTTCAGGTTGGTCTTGCATGGATTAATCATTTATTGTTTTTATCCTTTGATATCCATATTCCTTGGCTAGAGCTACTGATGATTATTACACTTATCTCCGTAATTACCATGTTACCAATCAGCGTGAATGGACTTGGAGTTCGTGAGGGATGTTATGTTTTATTCTTTAAAGGGCAAGGTGTTCCTACAGAAATTGCGATAACCGTTTCACTATTATTTTTTATTCTTGTATCATTATCGAGTTTAGCTGGTGGTTTATTTTGGATGGTCGAAAGGGGGAGACAAAAGTGAAATTATCTGGAAACCGCTTTATTGAATCACTTGTCAGTAAAAAGGCCAAGCAAATGATTAATCCCATTCTGGGTGATATCCCGCTTACAAAGTTCACTAAGCCTACCAAAGAGGCTGTATTTGCTCTAATCACGACTGCTGGTGTCCATTTAAAAACCCAGCCTGTTTTTGAAGTGGAAGCAGGCGATCCTTCCGTTCGGTTCATACCGTCGTCAGTAAAAGAAGAAGAACTAATGATCAGCCATACCCATTTTGACAGAAGCGATGCTGACAGAGACGTTAATTGTGTTTTTCCTTTATTCCGCCTCATAGAATTAGCAACAGACGGGATCATAGGTGGGGCTGCCCGGACACACTTCGGCCTAATGGGCTATATTCCTGATACTAGTCCTCTAATAGATGCGACTATCCCGTTAATCCTAAAACAGTTGAAGGATGATAAGGTGGATGCGGTAATCTTAAATCCTGGCTGATATATCTGCCATCAATCCGTGGGATTGATTCAATATGCAATTGAAAAAGAAGGGATACCGACTATCTCGATTACTCATTTAGCAGAATTAACAACAAAAGTTAGGGTACCGAGGTCATTGCATTTACGGTTTCCTTTAGGACGAAGCTTTGGAAAAGCAAATGAACAGGATATGCAAAAGCAAATCCTCCACGATGCTATTCATTATTTAAGCAAAATAGATATTCCAGAAACGATGATAAAGCTTCCATATAAGTGGAGAGGAAAAAACAAGTAATGAAAACTGAAAATGCAAAAAGAGTTCAAAAAATTCTCTGGCACTCTCGTTGGGTGCTGTTAGTAGGATTAATGTCTTATAATCTTTATAGTTTGTTGGTTTCATTTAAGCTGTCATCATTTCTTCCTATTCAAGGATTTATTTTTACCTTATATTTTTTGATAGGGGTATGGGAAAAGTATTTTGTTTGTAAATCAAGCTGTAAGATATAGGAAGGGATGAATATGAAAAAATTTAACTCTATTACTAGTATGCTATTAGTGACCTCCTTGATCATATTTGGCTGTAGTCCGGTTGCGAAGGATAAAACCAAACATGCAGGAGAAACTAGTTTGAAAAGTGATTGGAAGAAAAATGAAGAAAACGCAAAAGGATCAAAGGTTAATTTCTTTATGTGGGGTGGTGATGAAGGCATCAATCGTTATCTTGATGAATGGGTAGCGCCACACTTAAAAAAACAATATAATATTGAACTAAAACGGTATCCTATGGATGCAACCGAATTTATAAATAAGTTAATGACTGAAAAACGCGCAAATAATACTTCTGGCGAAATGGATGTTTTATGGATTAATGGTGAGAATTTTAAAATTGCCAAGCAACAGGAGTTACTATTAGGACCATTTACATCGAAACTTCCTAACTTTCAACAATTTGTTGACACCCAAAGTGATGATATAAAGTATGACTTTGGTTTTCCGACAGAAGGTTTCGAGGCTCCATGGGGTAAGGTGCAGTTTGTTTTCGCATATAACTCGGACAAAATCGCAAATCCTCCAAAATCCATCGAGGAATTAAAAGACTGGGTTAAACAGAACCCTGGGAAATTCACATATCCTGCGCCACCAGACTTTACAGGCAGTGCCTTTGTTCGTCATGTTCTTCATGAAAATAGTAAAGACTATATTGCCTATTTAAATAAGTATGATGAAGCGTTAATAGAAGGGGAAGCGGATCAGGTCTGGAAAGAACTGAATGAGATGGAACCCTTTTTATGGAGAGAAGGCAAATCATATCCCCAGTCACTTTCCCAATTAGAGCAATTATATAAAAATGGTGAAGTATGGATGACGATGGGGTATGATGAAGCCAATGCTTCTAATTTAATCAAGAGTAATGAATTCCCTGCTACGACAAAGACATTTGTCCTTGATCAGGGAACATTATCCAATACGCATTTTCTTGCTATCCCGTATAATGCACCAAATCCAAATGGTGCGCTAGTCCTAATTAATGAGCTGCTTTCTCCTTCAGCGCAAATGAAAAAAATGGAGCTTGAGTATTGGGGAGAAAATATGTCATTGTCCGTTAACAGGTTATCAGAGAAAGACAAAAATATTATGGAATCAATCGATAGAGGACCAGCAACCCTGTCACAGCAAGAATTATCCAGTCATCGGATACCAGAGATAGCTGCTGATTATGTCCAATGGTTGGAACGAGGATGGATGAACAATGTGGCGAATAACTAAAATAAGCCATCAAATAATTAAGCATAAAGGGCTGTTGGGTATTTTACCAGCCCTTTTGTTTATGCTTATCTTTTTTCTTGGAGGAACAGTGCATTCCTTGTCAATGAGTTTGGGAAGTCAGGAATATCTCGGATTAGTGGTCCAAGAGGATCGATTATGGGCATATAAGGAACTAATAAATAATTCATTTTTCCAATCAGTTGGAGCAACGGTCTGGCTTGCGGCAGTTGTAGCAATTTTATCAGGAATATCAGCATTAATTTTGGCTTTATTTCTTGCTAAACGTTCACAGCAATGGAAGTGGGTAAATATCCTTTTTCAATTGCCAATCGGCATTCCCCATTTATTATCCGCTTACCTTTTCATGCAAGTTTTCACGCAAAGTGGATGGTATGCGCGTATCGCCTTTCACCTTGGGTGGATCGATTCTTTCGAAGCATTCCCAATTCTTGTCCACGATGAGTGGAGTTTAGGGGTTATATTAGCCTATATGTGGAAGGAAGTTCCTTTTATTGTGCTATTAATCTATCCGTTTATTGTAAAACTCCTTTCTGATTGGAGAGAACAGACAAAAGTATTGGGTGGTACCTTTTCCCAAACAGTTCGTTGGGTGGTTATACCGATATTACTTCCAATGTGGGTTGGTGGGATGTGGGTGGTTTTTGCCTTTACATTAGGGGCTTATGAGATTCCTGCGCTGTTGGCAAGAACCTCTTTTGGCTCCATTCCAGTCCGCGCTTTTCAGGAATATTCTCAATTTGGATTAGAACGGCAACCAATTGCGATTGCGATGAATATGGTCCTGGCTGGAATTTCACTATTGGTTGGTTGTCTGTTAATTTATCTACAATTGCGATGGTATAAAAAAGGGAGGAGAGTATGGTAAAAAAATTTAATGTACTTGGGTTATTAACAGGTCTTTTCATAACGGTTTTTACGTTGTTTCTCTTTCTTCCTTTCATACCCCTTGTCGTGTGGAGTTTTACAAAACAATGGGCTTGGCCATTACTGCTCCCTGAAAAATGGAGCATGGATTCATGGAATTACCTATTTTCCATCTCAGGAAGAGCTGGAGAAGGATTAGTAAATAGTTTAATAGTAGCAGGCATCACACTTGTAGGAAACTTACTACTAGGTATTCCGGCAGCCAGAGTGTTAGCACAGAATGAATTCAAAGGGAAGATGATTGTATTTTCTATCCTGCTTGCCCCCTTATTCATTCCCTATACCGTTTCCATCATCGGCATGCATCATTTTGCCAGCCAGTTTGATTTTTTACATGATTTTCTATGCGTAGCGCTTGCCCATCTTTTGGTAACCTTGCCGTATTTTGTTGCGACTATTTGGTTTCAGTTTCGCTTAATGGGTCGGAAACTTCAGGAGGCGGCCACATGTCTTGGTGCAAGTGAATGGAGAATTTTCGTTTGGATAGAGTGGCCATTGCTTCTTCCATCCGTCCTATTGGGAAGTTTTTTGGTTATTGTAATCTCATTTAGTCAGTATTTACCGACATGGATTATGAGCGGTGGAACATTGCTAACAATTCCTTTAGTTATTTTTCCATTTGCAAACAGCGGAAACTCATCGATTGTTTCAGCCTATAGCCTTTTATTTTTTGCACCTATAGTAGTCCTAATGATTATTTATTTTCTCCTATTACGAATAAATTCAATAAACATAAAATGATGTTAGTAGGTGAGGAAACTTGCGTTTAGAGAAAATTACCATTCAAATTCAAGAAGAGGACATCATTTACTCCTTAGATTTAACGATAAATCCAGGAGAAATTTTGGTGTTAATGGGCCCTTCAGGCAGTGGGAAAACAACATTATTAAAGGGAATTGCCGGGTTAATACCATTGGACTCAGGGAAACTTACATGGGAAAATGGGATTGGTACAATAGGTCTTGTGTTTCAAGAGGCGAGGCTATTTCCTCATCTAACAGTATTAGAAAATATCGCCTTTGGATTACGTGTTAAAGGAATTCCAGCCAAGGAAAGAAGGATTCAAGTCCGTCGTTTTTTAAAAAATCTCCAACTGGAAAAGTTGGAAAACCGTTATCCTCATCAGCTCTCAGGTGGTCAGCAGCAGCGTGTTTCGTTGGGGAGGGCGCTTATTTTAAATCCTAATCTTCTTCTTTTGGATGAACCGTTTGCTTCCTTAGATACAACACTAAGACTGGATTTGATCGAATGGTTGTACGAGCTGCAAAGAAAACTCGGCTTCTCGATATTATGGGTTACCCACTATCTTGATGAAGCACTTTCTATTGCAGATAGAATCGGGATCATTTTCGATGGAAGATTAGAGCAGAGTGGCACACCCTCCGAGCTATTTCAAAAACCATCTTCAGAAAAAATAGCCCAGTTCTTATCCTTGCCAAACCGATTCTCCCGTGAACAGTGGAGAGGTTGGTTTCAAGATGTGTTGAAGGTACCACAAGAACTAAGTAGAGGCTGGATTGACGCTACCCATTTGCAGATTATGGATAGGGAATGGACTCCAAGTGATGGCTTTATAGATGTGCCAGCGTGCATTTTATCGGGTGTTGTAACAAAAGTGAGGCCTAGTAGAGAGGGCTTTTCGATAGTAGTCACAGTGGACAACGAATCGGTGGTTGTAAATACAAATGGCTGGTCAAGAGTACCTGTAGTACAAGAAAAGATAAGAATAAGGGTACCATTTGCGCAAATCCATTGGTATACCAAATAATTTGTAGCAAGGGAGAGAAAAGCGTGCTTGATACTCATGGACGTGCTGCAGTACAACCCATTATCTCGAAAACAGCCCATTATCTATTAAAAATCGGCTTAAGTGCCAATCAAGTAACATATATTTCGTTTTTTATCGGAATAATGGCAAGTATTCTCGTGTATTTTGGTCAACCCATTGCTGGTGTTATTGTCCTTTGGCTTTCAGGGTTTCTGGATGCTGTTGATGGGAGTATGGCGAGGAAAAGTAAAACTTCTTCCCCATGGGGAACGGTTCTCGATGTCACGTTAGACAGAGTAGTGGAAGCCGGGGTTTTAGTTGCTTTGGCCCTTCGACATCCAGAACCAAACATATTGTTATTATTTCTTTTCTTAGCAATTTCGATTATTTTTACGATGACTATTTTTCTAACAGTTGGGGCTTTATCAGAAAAAGAGAGCTATAAATCTTTTTATTATCAGCCCGGATTAGCCGAAAGAACCGAAGGATTCATTTTATTTTCTTTGTTGGTGCTTTTTCAATCCCATTTAGTATTTTGGACGATTATTTTTATAGGTGTAGAAATTATTACCGGAATTCAACGATTATTAGAAGCGCGTAAAATATTAAAATCGTAATTTTTTTTACATGTACGACTAGAAATAAAAAAAGATGTCTATCCAATTGGATGGGCATCTTTTTCTTGAAAAATAGGTTTTGGCTAATACGTTTCTATTTAGCTACTTTGCTATTATCATCATCGCCGTTATGCCTGTTTTGGAGTGGACCATCCTCGGTTTTATTATCATCATCACCGCTATGTCTAGTTTGATGCGTACTATCCTCGGCTTTATCATCCTCATGCTCTACTTTGACTATTTTTCCAGTTTCGGCATCGATTCTCACCTTAGCTTCACCTATGCTAGTATCAAGCTCTACTTTATATTCAAGTCTGCCGTGCTCTAATTCTTGTTCAATCTCTGCAACTGTTCCGCTTACTTCACTGACTGCAATCTCTACTGCTTTCTCCGCGGTAATTAACTTAGTAGTTGAAGTAGAACTATTGCTATCACCAGCTTCCGCTTTAACACCTGTTTGACCATATTCCGTTTCAATCTCTACCTTTTTTCCATTAACATTGGAACTTATCTTGTTGTCTTCTTGATGAATGGAGTCTTCAGCTTGGGTATCATTATTGGTAGCCCCCACTGCAATAGCCCCACCTAATAGTAGTATCGCTGATAATGCACCGACAATCACTTTGTTTTTCATTAATAATTCCTCCTTCATATTGGTTTGCTACACTTATAGAATAGCCCGTTTAGATTAGAGGAAAGGGAGGAGAAACATTAGAAATTACTGAGAATAAAAATAAGAGTGGTGGTTACCAGTGCTAAAATCTTAGTCATCATCGTCCTTTTTATCATAATCATCTTTACCATGATTATCCCAGGTAACAGACATCACATTTCTTGTAATAGCATGAATTTGCACAATCGCCTCACTGCCGTCTTGGGTTTTTATTTCAACAAGGTAATAGGTTGTTTCGCCTTTTGTCTCCATCCAAATATGATCAACATCCCCAATAACTTGTTCTTTAGCAATTTCCTTTACCTCTGCTTCCGTCAGACTTTTTGAAGGTTCAGTGTTTGTCGTAGTGGTCGAGGAAAGAATCTTCCCTGTAACTGCATCCACGGTTAGCGTTGTTTGTGTATTATCTACTTTTACAACTGCCTTGTAAATCGTCTTTTCATTGCTTCCTATTTTTTCAAAAGTATTAATCGTTCCTTTGACCACTGCTAAGATGATCTTTTTAAGTTCATCCTCTGAAAGGGTTTTGACAGGTGGCTGGTTAAGAGGTGGTGATTTAGTTGCTTCTGTTTTGGTAACTGATAAAACTTTTCCACTTAACGTATCAAGCTTGATAGTATAAAGATAATCGTCTTTTTCTAATTCAATAAGATAATGCCCGCCGACTAGCTTTATTTGTTTAACTGTTCCTTGATACCGATCCTGAACAAGCTTTTGTGCTTCCTGTTTTGATAAAATATCTGCCGAGGCCTTAATATTTCCGAATTTCTGCCAACTAATATAAACAACGATAACCACTAATAGACAGCAGAGTAACATCCAGAGCCATTTTTTCTTCATTTTTTTCACCTCACACATCTTAAGTACGTTTATTATCTAATCTGAAAATTAGAAAATGCTGAGAAATGGCTTATATTTTAACTTTTTGTTAAAAAAAGGATTGCAGTAGTTCCAACTTTTTCTTCACTTTCAAGCTGAATCTTGACCCCAATTGCGTCCGCAATTTCTTTCGCTAATGATAAGCCTAGTCCTGATCCGCCTTTTTTTCTGTTTCTTGCTTTATCAATGCGGTAAAAACGATCGAAGACCTTTGGGATTTCATCACGTGGGATGCCAATTCCTTTGTCTGCTACCCTAATAAAAGCCACCTCGTGTTCCAGACCAGAAATGACTGTAATGGCTTCATCACTATATTTTCGTGCATTATCAAGCAAGATAAATAGTAGTTGTTTTAGTTTTTTTTCATCCGTAACAACTGTTATCGGGGGATAGTTTTCTAGCTGAAACTCGATTTCTCTGCAATATGCATTTTGGAAGGATTTAACTGTTTGATTCAAGAAATCTCCAAGATTAACTGGCGTTTTTTGGATATTCCACTGCTCGTGATGCTTTGCCAGCATTAACAGCTGCTCGGTCATTTCTTTCATGCGGATCGCTTCAGAATGAATGGCTTCAATCGATTCAGTAAAAAGCTCTGGTTCAGATAAACCTCTTCTTTTTAGAAGACTGGCATAGCTTTCAATAATTGTTAACGGAGTTTTAAATTCATGCGAAGCATTTGCAACAAACTGTTTTTGTTTTTCGTAGTTTGTTTCAAGCAAATCAATCATATGATTAAAGGTCTCGCCCATTTGATAAAGTTCATCCTTAGATTTTCCCTCGAGAATTAATCGCTTGAAAAGGCCGCTATGTCTAATTTCTTTCATTGTTTTAGTCATTGATATTACGGGGCTCGTGATGAGGTTACTAAGAACCCGGCTTGAAACAACTACAGGAATTAACGCAAGAAGTGTCAACAACAACAAGACAAGTCGGAGGATTTTCAAATTATCAGTCGCTGTTTTAATACTTTTTGTTACTTGAAGGTTTGCAACACTACCATCAAGTAAAATAATTGGCATGGACTCAAAGGTATAGGTCCTTTTTTGATAAACAATGGATTTACTAACTTCCCCTTGATTAAACGTAGCGTTTCGCCCAATTAAATTTTGCTCAGATGGGCTTGTGACTGTTGATATTGCCAAATTATCTGCTGTGACAAATTGAATCATGCCATTGATGGGTACATAGGAACGTAATAGTTCGGCTTCTGGAATGGTACCGAGTGATTTCCCAATGTCATTTGTGGTTTTTTCCACTTCCTTCGTGGCAGTATTAAGCTCGCTATCAAGAATTAATTTGCTAAAGGTGATATAAACAGAAATATTCATTAAGATTAAAAGAGCGGCAAACAACACAGCAGTATATAAATTTATCTTATTACGTAGCTTCATTTTGCTTCCTTCAATACATAACCAACACCGCGGATGGTTTGAATTAATCCTGGTTTATCTGGGAGGTCCATTTTTTTTCTGATATAGCGAATATAGACATCAACGACATTTGTGTCTCCAAAAAAGTCATAGCCCCAAACAGCTTCTAAAATTTGATCCCTGTTTAAGACTTGTCGTTTATGAATCATTAAATAGACGAGCAAATCGAACTCTCTGGGGGTTAAATCGATTGCATCTTCACCTCTTAAAACCTCACGTGTTTTTTGATTGATTAATAGATCAGCAAATGTCAGGATATTGCTGTCTTCTTCCTTTCTTTCCACTTCATTTACTCTTAGGGCAGCTCGGATACGGGCGAGTACTTCTTCAATTTGAAAGGGTTTGGTAATATAATCATTAGCACCGTAATCCAGTCCCGATACCTTATCCTCGACTGAGTTCCTGGCGGTTAATAACATGACTGGTGTGTGCTTGTCATGCATTCGAATGCGGCGGAGCAGTTCAATTCCACTTAAACCAGGAAGCATGACATCTAGTAAAATTAAGTCCCATTTTTTGTTCTTGCATGCTTCGAATGCTTCCATTCCATCCATTATTTTTGTGACGTTATATCCCTCGTATTCTAACTCTAGCTCGAGTAGCCGGGCAATTTTCTCTTCATCCTCAACTACTAGAATTGATTCTTTTTTCATAGGACAACCCCCAAAAGTAAAAATTCAATTCTTTCAATATATTACCTTTTTTCCACAGAAGGATCGATTAATCCTTCTTTATTGATTGTAAAAAACAGTTATCTTACAGAGGGATAATAAATTTGATCTTCCTCCCGAGTGGACAAAATACCAAAATGTCTATTTTGTGGTGCCTGACACCCATTTCAAGTATGATGATAAAAGAGAAATGTATTGGAGTGAATTCGTTGCAACAGCTACATTTGTATAGTAAAAAGATTCCTTATTCGTATTCCAGGTTTTATAGTCAATATCGATCAATTGCCGAGAACAGTACGCATCATGTGATATTAGAAAGTGGGCGTGGCGGGCGTTACAGTATTGCCGCATTTCAGCCGGAAACAATAATTACTGGCAAGAATAATCAACTTGAAATTCATAATGAAAACGAGTCCGAACTACTTGTTGGTAATCCACTTCACTTATTTAAAGAATGGATGAGCGATTACTATGTCGATAAAATAGATGGTCTTCCCAGTTTTCTAGGTGGTGCAATTGGGTACTTGAGCTATGATTATGCTCGTTACATCGAAAAACTTCCCAAATTAACAACAGATGACTTAGGCATGCCAGAGATTTACTTTTTCATTGTGAAGGAATGGTTTGTTTTTGATCACGAGAATGATGTGTTATGGCTGTTGTTACTAGCAGAAAATGATGATGGTATAGTGGATAAACTCTCTAAATGGGAACAACGCTGGCTCCAACAACCAAGCCCAAAAACCCAGTCAAAAGTAAAAGAGATTGACCAGAGTCAAGTAGCGGTTTCGATGACGGAGGATGAATTTAAAAAGGCTGTAATTAACGTCCAGCAATATATTACAGCAGGTGATGTTTTCCAAGTAAATCTTGCAGTCCGTCAATCAAAACCGATTGAAGTGGAGGCGATTGAGGTATATCAACAGTTAAGATTACTAAATCCGTCTCCATATATGGCCTATCTCCACACCCCAGACTTTCAACTCGTCTGTGGGTCACCAGAGCTTTTAGTTAAAAAAAGTGGCAGGGAAGTCAGTACCCGTCCAATTGCCGGCACACGCTCAAGAGGGAAGGACCATGAAGAAGATATCAAACTTGCTAACGAATTAATTGGCAATGAAAAAGAACGAGCAGAACATGTAATGCTCGTTGATTTGGAACGGAATGACCTTGGACGGGTCTGTGAATATGGAACGGTTAAAGTCAATGAATTTATGGTGATTGAAAAATACTCCCATGTGATGCACATTGTTTCTAATGTAAGGGGAGAATTAGCAGAAAATAAAACCAGTTTTGAATTGATTGATGCTGTTTTTCCAGGAGGAACAATCACTGGTGCACCAAAGGTTCGAACAATGGAATTGATAGAAGAGCTAGAGCCGGTTCAACGCGGAGCTTACACGGGATCCCTTGGATGGATTGATTTTAGCGGAGATTTAGAATTAAATATTATTATTCGTTCAATGCTCGTAAAAGATGGGATGGCACATGTTCAGGCAGGGGCAGGAATTGTCATTGACTCAAATCCTAAGCAAGAATATAAAGAATCTCTGAAAAAGGCTGCTGCATTATGGAAAGCAAAAGAAATGGCAGAGGGGTAAACAGCGATGATTTTTATGATTGATAATTATGACTCCTTCACTTTTAACTTGGTTCAATACTTAGGTGAGCTAGGCGAAGAATTATTAGTAAAACGAAATGACGAAACAACGATTGAAGAAATTTCTAGCTTGAAGCCGCAATTTTTAATGATTTCTCCTGGTCCGTGCAGCCCAAATGAAGCAGGGATTAGCTTGGAAGCAATCAAAGTATTTGCAGGACAAATTCCGATATTCGGTGTATGTCTTGGCCACCAATCCATTGCACAAGCATTTCAAGGTGATGTTGTTTGTGCAGAGCGGCTTATGCACGGGAAAACATCCAACATATATCATGACGGAAAGACTGTATTTCGGAATATTACAAATCCATTCCCTGCGACAAGATATCACTCGTTAATAGTTAGGAGAGAGACATTGCCCGCATGCTTTGAAATTTCTGCCTGGACGAAGGAAGGAGAAATCATGGGAATTCGTCATAAGTCGCTTCCAATTGAAGGTGTACAATTTCACCCGGAATCGATTTTGACTACTTCTGGGAAAGAACTTCTGAGAAACTTTGTCGATTACTATAGTTAGTGGAAACACTGGGGTGATTACTATGTTTATTTACTTAAATGGACAACATATCAAAAAAGAAGATGCTCAAATTTCACCTTTTGATCACGGTTTTTTATATGGAATTGGCCTTTTTGAAACGTTGCGAATATACGAAGGACATCCGTTTTTATTGGACGACCACTTAGAACGTCTTAATCAAGGCTTGGATACCCTTAACATCAAACATCGTTTTTATCGGGAAGAAATGAACAATATATTGCAAACGTTGCTGGAAATAAACCATCTAACAAATGCTTATATCCGTTTAGATATCTCCGCGGGTATGGGCGAGGTGGGTTTACAGATAGAACCATACATAGCACCAACTATCATTATTTTTCCGAAATTATTACCGCCTGCCGGGGATTTAATTGAGAAGAAGGCTGTCTTATTGAAGCTGAAGCGTAACACCCCAGAGGGAGTTGAACGACTTAAATCCCATCATTTTATGAATAATATGCTGGCAAAAAGAGAGATTGGAGCATCGCTTGAGACAGAAGGGATTTTCCTCACTGAAGCCGGATTTTTAGCAGAGGGGATTGTCTCTAACGTCTTTTGGAAAAAGGGAAAAATTTTATACACTCCTGCACTAAGTACAGGCATCCTCAATGGAATCACCCGGCAGTTTGTCATCAAATTAGCTAGAAAGTATGGACTAAGTATTGAAGAAGGTCATTTTTCACTTGAGCATACCCTTGAAGCTGAGGAGATGTTTGTCACCAACTCCATCCAAGAAATTGTTCCAATTATTACTTTTGAAGGTCACTATTTCCCTGGTAAAAAGGGAGAATTGGTCCAACACCTTCATCAGAATTATCGTAGGTATTGTAAGAGTATGTGGTCAAGACATTGTCTAGGGAGAGATTAATGGTGAAAGAAAAAATCATCGCGAAAATCAAAGGAATTGAAGAAGAGTTTAATGTGAAAATATGCCTAGCTGTCGAGTCAGGAAGCCGGGCATGGGGATTCCCTTCCAAGGATAGTGATTATGATGTTCGGTTTATCTATGTCCATAAAAAAGACTGGTATTTGAGCATTGACCAAAAACGTGATGTGATTGAACTTCCGATTAATAATCTACTTGATATCAATGGCTGGGAGTTGCAAAAAGCCCTAAGGCTCTTTAAAAAGTCAAATCCGGCCTTAATGGAGTGGCTTCATTCGGGGATTGTTTATTATCAAGCCTTTTCATTGATGGATAAAATGAAAGCAATTCAAAACAAAGTGTTCTTACCACAAGCAGCACTCTTTCATTATTTAAATATGGCAAAGGGAAACTTTCGTGATTATCTTCATAGTGAAGAAGTGAAGATTAAGAAATATTTTTATGTGCTTCGACCTATTTTAGCCTGTTTATGGATAGAAAAATATAATGCAGTTCCTCCGACCCAGTTTCAAGTACTAATAGAGGAACTCCTCGAAGATGGACCACTAAAGCAAGAAATTCAAAAGTTGTTGGATAGAAAAATTAGCGGGGAGGAGCTAAACTTCGAATCAAAAGCCATGATCATTAACGCCTTTTCAGAAAAAGAAATCATCCGATTAGAGGAATACTCGAAGACGT
>JAIMAD010000432.1 GCA_023512145.1 Bacillus sp. (in: firmicutes)
CCCTTAGGGCAATTGACACACTTTTCCGCTGATGGTAGGAATTAACACGAAAACGTGAGCTACCCGGAACACCATAAGAAAAATCTAGTTCCCCTTTATCCTTAAATAAATCCCACATATTCTCGGGAATAATTGCTTTTGCCATAGCTTCGGTATCGGCTGGCAATAAATTATCTGTGCCATACCTCCTTAAGTCCCCATTAATGCGCAAAACCGGGGGCACACCAACAGTTATATGAATATCAGAGGCTTTATATTCAACGGCTGCTTTTAATATTGCATCAATTTTTTCTTTCATTGTAAGGTACTCCTACTCCAGAATGGCTACCCGTAATACTTCCTCGGTTGTTGTTAAACCTTGTTTTACCTTTAGTAAACCGTCGTCAATTAAGAAGATTGTTTTATTTTTCGTAGCCAATTCCTTTATTTTTTGAAAGGATTCACCGTTCATCATCGCACGACTCATGTCATCACTGATGACGAGCACCTCGTGTAACGCAAGCCTGCCTTTATAACCGGTCATGTTACAGGAAGGGCAACCATTCCCCCGTGATATTTTATCGATTTTCATACCACGCCTCGCAAAAATTTCCAACTCGCGCTTTGATGGTTCATGAATCTCCAGACAATCACGGCATACTTTACGGACAAGACGCTGTGCGACAATTCCGCTTAACGAGGAACCAAGTAAAAACGGCTCAATCCCCATATCAATCAGCCTTGTAACCGTTCCGATTGAATCATTGGTATGAATCGTGCTTAAAACTAAATGCCCGGTTAATGAGGCCCGGATTGCCACCTCAGCCGTTTCTTTATCCCGGATTTCCCCGACCATGATAATGTTTGGATCTTGACGAAGAATCGCTCTTAGTCCTGTCGCAAAGGTCATGCCAACATTCGTGTTGACCTGGATTTGGCTAATTCCCTCCATTTGGTATTCAACCGGGTCCTCAATGGTGATGATATTGACTGCTTCACTGTTTAGTTTGTTGAGGGCCGCATAAAGGGTTGAGGATTTTCCAGAGCCTGTTGGGCCAGTAATTAGTACAATGCCGTCCTTCTTTTCAATCATCTCCTAAAATATCTTGGCGTTAAGGGCATTGAAGCCAAGTTTACTAATATCATTTAAGCTAGAACCCATATCAAGAATCCGCATGACTATTTTCTCTCCATAAACAGTGGGTAATGTTGACACACGGAGATCGACAGGATGAAAATCAAGATTCAGCTTTATCCGACCATCTTGGGGAATTCGGTGTTCAGTAATATCAAGATTGGACATGATTTTTATTCGTGCCGTTAACACACTTTTCATGTGGCTGGGGAAAACCCGTTCCACACGCAATACGCCATCGATTCGGTAGCGGACAACAACTTTGGTTTCCTGTGGGTCAACATGAATATCACTAGCCCTTTGGATGACAGCATTGGATAGAAGCTGATTGACAAGGCGAACAATCGGTGAATCAAGATTTGTTACGTCATCATTTTGTCCCTTGTCATTTTTCGTTAGTTCATCGAGCAGTTCATCAAATCCATCGTCAACATCATAATATTTATTAATGGTCCTTAGAATATCGTCTTTCGTAGCAATCGCTGGCTCTATCTGGAATCCAGTCGACAATCGTAAATCATCAATCACGATAAAATCCATCGGATCAGCCATTGCTACATACAGCTTATTGCCATCTTTTTTTAGCGGAATAATTAGATTCCGTCTTGCTGCTTCTTTTGAGATAAGTGAAAAGAGGTTCGTTTCAAAAGTATAGTGAAAAAGGTTAACATGTGGAATGCCTAACTGGTACTCAAGTACTTCGATTAACTGCTGCTCCGTTAGATATCCTCTTTGCAAAAGGGCATCACCCAATTTTTGATTCTGTCCTTTTTCAGCTATCGTGATTTGCAACTGTTCGGCTGTAACCAATCCTTCTTCAATTAACAAATCACCAAGTCGTTTTCGTGTTTGTCTCATTTTTATCCCTGCTTTTTATTTTGGTTGTTCATTCGGTTTTCCCCATAGGTCACTATCCTCTGAGTTTGGTTGGGCTGTTGTCCCAGGTGTTGTTGGTGTTGTTGTTGTTGGTGGTGTCGTAACCTGAATGCCTCCTGAAATTGGTTGAGTTATTCCAGGTGTTATTGCTGTTTGGGACGTGCCCTTAGTGACTCCTGCTAGTCCATGAATTTCGATACGGTACACTGGCGGATAATAATCCTCTGAAATCAATTCACTCTTCAGCAACTGATTTCCCTGATATACATCTCGAAAGATCTTAACGATTTGACCCTCTGCACCTGTATTCTGTACATTAGTTTTTCCAGGGAGTAGCAGTGGACTATATTGAACAATTGTTTTTGCCGTTAATTTTTGTTCATCTTTTATACTAATTTGATAGTCATAAAGAAACTTTTCACCCTTTAAAGTAATTTTTAACTGGTTATTATCTAATTGCAGTTCGATAACATACTCTGCCTTGTTTGGGTTTACAAACACCAAATCTGCCTTGTTAGTTTCGTTAACTTTAGCCTCAAAGCCAATGCTCGCATATTTTGGTAGAGCACTAGCAATGTTTCTCTCTACAATCGAAAAATTAGAAGGCAAAATAGCTTGATAAATTCCAGTAGCAAGGATATTAAGTGTAACAGCATCACCTATTTTTTGTTTCTTAGCAAATTCCAGCAGTGAAAAAGTGGCTTTTTCTTCGATTTTAATCGTCGGATTTTGCTCAATCAAAGCCCGTAAACCAACCGGAACTTCACTCATTTCAAGTGCTGCTTCATTTAAGATGGTTTCCTTTTGGATCCGATCTGCAAGTAAGAAATCATTATAAAGGTTTAATTCATATGAACCAGATTCAAAAAGTGCTGCTTTTTCATTCAAGCTAGTTGTAAGCTTTTCTAAATCGATATCAATGGCATTAAGTTGTGGAAATTGGATCTGTAGTTGTTCTTCAACCAATGATTTATCAATGATAATATAGGCAGGATTTTTTTGACCCTCCTTAATGGAATCAACAGTTTGCTCTGAATCTAAATGAAATTGAATAAGATCAATTTGAGTTGCCTTTTCTCCATATATCAGATCTATCGACGTATCTTTAATCCAAGTGACATGTTCTTTTTCCAATAAACTTATTGCTTCAGCTTTTGTTTTCCAAGAAACATATACCGCACAAATTGTGGTTCCAGAAGAGAATTTGCCATTACTATTTGTAAAGTTTTCAAATGCTTTTGCACCAAAGTGGGAGAAAGTAAAAATAAATGCGGTACTGAAAAATAAAACAACAAATAACTTTATGATTTGCTGATATTTACCCAATTGAGCTGCCTCCCCTCTAGTTTACTTTTGCAAGCTTATCTTTTTCTTCTTTTCCATTTCTTCTAAACTATCATCTTGTCCTACAACCACTTCATTTGACTCATATAGGAAATCAAAAGAAGAATCAGCTATTGGCACTAGTTCGTCAGTAACGAAATCTTCATAGGAATTTTTTTCATCGACTATTTCTTCAGCCAACAAAGTTTCTATGTCAGATAAATAATTAGTTTCAATTGCTACTTCTTTATTTTGTTCTTCAAATTCACTTTCTGAATTCCACTCTTGTAAAAAGGAAATATCCTCGTTTTGTATTTTAGGTTCTTTGTTTATAACTTGTGCCATAATAGGCTGCACCAAAAGTTGACGATCCCCCGACATGGTTATTATTGAAGGTTCAACTATTCCTAATTCTTGTAATTCCAAAAGATTATTATTGTTTGCTTTATCTATGTTGGAACTAGAAGTAGGAACTTCGTAGTCGTCGTTCACTTCTTCTACAAATGTTGGTATTTCTGTAAACAACACTGTGCCAATACGCTTATCCATAAAGTAGGCAGTAAAAAAAATAAGTGCAGCAAGCATTAGTGCTGTCTGCCACAGGGGGACAGATAAAACGGCAGCAAGTCCTC
>JAIMAD010000433.1 GCA_023512145.1 Bacillus sp. (in: firmicutes)
TTTCAATCCACTGAACCGTAGCCTCGAGGCTTTTAAGCATCTGGAAGTACTCCAGGTAATAACTGGTGATTATAGCCATGATTCCTGATAAGATAAAAATATATCCGTATTTTACAACTGAAAGAACCCAAGGATAGGATTTTTCCAACTTCCCAATGACTGTTAGCTGACTTTTAGCAGTTAACATTAAAATAATAAAAATAACCAAGACACTAAGGGCGAATTTTTTTGTAAACTCATCCATCCAACTGATTAGTGCATCAGTACTAAATGAACTAGAAATATATTTATAAAACAAAATAACTAGTATAGAAACTAGCCCGTTTAGAATGAATAATAATACTGTTTTATTAGCTTTGTGTTCGTTCATAGTATGCACCTCAAGGTTTATTTACATCGAATATATGAAATCTAGAAAATAATATATGAATTATATCTGTATACTTTACAAAAGTAATGATAGTATAACATTTATTTTATCCATTTTCACTCCTAATTAAGTATATCCTTCCAGTTAATGGCTTTCGAAAAGATAGATCTAGATGATAGTAACCAATTGAAAATTCGACATTCACTATAACTAATCTTTTAAAGTATAGGTCTATCCATGACTACGGATGACTTTACAAAAAAATACATCTTTGGGTCATTCCCACTAAGTAAGATGATCTCAATTTAATCAACTAAAAAGAATTACATTTTTTGTATCAAGAAAGTTCTTAAAACTCAAAAAAGAGCACGCCACTTGTCTGCGTGCTCCACACTTAATTAAATAAGGCTGTTTTCGCCTAGATTGTTGTTTTCGAGTCAATGCTACACCCGTACTAATCAATGTACCGGGGTATATGCTCGTAAAACTTCTTACGAATTCACTATCAAAATATGGATTCAGTTTCTAAATAGCAACTAAGCTTACGAAAAGAGGCTTAAATATATACTACTTTACTTCGACCCAACCATTTTTAATCGCAGAAACGACGGCTTGGGTACGGTCGTTGACATTCATTTTTTGCAAAATATTGGATACGTGGTTTTTGACTGTTTTTTCACTGATAAATAATGTCTCACCGATACCACGGTTACTTTTTCCATCAGCAAGCAATTGGAGCACTTCACATTCCCGACGAGTCAACAAATGCAAAGGACGGCGGATTTCAACCGTCGGTATGTAACCTCCACCACCGTGAGCGACACTTGCAGCAAGCTTGCGATATTCATTGACTAAATTATGTGTGACCTTTGGATGGAGATATGAACCACCATCAGCAACGACTTTAACCGCATCAATCAAGGCTTCGGCATCCATTTCTTTTAAGAGATAACCTCTCGCACCGGTTTGAAGGGCATGGGTCACATAGTTTTCATCGTCATGAATTGATAAAATGATGACCTTTGACTCTGGATATTTTTCGATCAGTTCACGCGTCGCTTCGACACCACTCTTTTGCGGCATATTTATATCCATGATGACGACATCAGGCTGGAATTCTTCTACAAGTCGCATCGCTTCGCAGCCATCATCTCCTTCAGCTACAACTTGGAACGTTTTTTCAAACTCAAGTATTCGTTTAACGCCTTCTCTGAATAGTTGGTGATCGTCAATAATGACAATTTTGGTAGTCAATTTTTACGCCCCCTAATCCTTCTAATTTCTATATCTTCAGCAATCTTTAGTTGATTAATGGAATACGAATAAGTACTGCGGTCCCCTTGCCTTTTTTGGAATCAAAGGTAATTTCTCCATTAAGCAGGTCGACGCGCTCTCTCATCCCGATCATGCCAAACGACTCTGCCTTTTTGTGACCTGGGTCAAATCCAACCCCATTGTCCTTGACCAAAACGGTAATTGCGACATTGGTTATTTCTAAGCGTACTTTAATTTCATCGGCATCAGCATGCTTTAGTGCGTTTTGCACTGATTCCTGAATCATTCGGAACAGTGCGACCTCATATTTAGTTGGCAGTCGTCGTTCGAGACCCATATTCACAAATTCAATTTTTGAATTGTTGTTATATTCTTCGATGGTTTGTAAATATTTTTTGAGGGTAGTAACAAGGCCTAAATCATCTAATGCCATCGGACGAAGGTCATAGATAATTCGACGGACCTCGTACAGTGCGGAGCGGACCATTTCTTTGAAGCTTTGAACCTCAGAAAATGCCTCATTTACCCCAATCTCATGGTAAACACGTTCAATTAAATCAGAGCGCAAGATGACATTTGCGAGCAATTGTGCTGGACCATCATGGATTTCCCTTGAAAGTCGTTTTCGCTCTTCTTCCTGTGCTTCAATTATTTTTAAGCCGAAGTCTTGTTTAGCTTTGGCATTTTCTAAAACTTCACCAACCTGTTTTAAATCACTTGTCAAATAATTCATGACAACTGAAATTTGTGAGATAAGCTGCTCCGCCCGATCAATCGTTTCATTTAATCCGATAAGCCGCTTTTCGAGATCATCTCTTTTATCCAAAAGTTGTTTTTTATATTGCCAGTTAATTGAGAGTTCCATTTGGAGCTGGTGGGCTTTTTCGTAGGCATCACGAACATCAGCTTCCCCGTAATTTTTAAAATTCAAGCTGACTTCTGACAACGTGTTTCGGGCTTGAATGACCTGTTGTTCGAGCAGTTCTCCTTCGTTCATGAGCTTAGTCATCATCTGCTTACAATTTTTTAATTCATTAATTATGTTCTCGTAATCTAGACGGCTCTGTTCACCAATCTGGAAGATGTCACTTTTACTAAAAGTAACAGTTTCTATCATTTCTTCACGAATTTCATCAATTGATTTCATATTTAGCTGTTTAATTTTCGTTTTCATATTCATTCCTCCGATAAGAAAGCTAAAAGCACCTTGGTCAAGGACGATATAGGAATTATATCAGATGTGCTTGTTTCCCTCTGAGAGGATTGGCTAATCCTCGAGCCCCTTGATGCTGAAGCTAGACAATTATCTAAGTTTAAATTACTTTATCTTTAGAATTTTCTAATTAAACCTTTTAACATATTTTACCTCGTATTGTATGAATTTGCTAATCTGAACCCACACCAAACGCTAATAATTGGTTGAAAAGTAGTATAATAATAGTACTTCTATCAGTCTATTAAATAGATTTTATACCATCTTACTCACCATTATTATATCACGCTAACTTTACAGCCATATTAAGGATAGATTAAATCGTGATTTTTATTAGGAAGGAGCTCACTATGCTGCCTCGTTACCATACAGTAAAAGAAGCTGGTATTCACGAAATTACTATTCAAAAATCTCGATTTATTGCACATATAAAAAGAGCCGAGTCAGAAAGTGAAGCACAAGAATTCATAGCTGCATTGAAAAAAAAATACTGGAATGCCTCACATAATTGTTCCGCTTATCTTATTGGAGAGCATGATCAAATTCAGAAAGCCCATGACGACGGAGAACCTGGTGGCACTGCTGGTGTCCCTATCCTTGAAGTTTTGAAAAAAAGAAAGTTGAAGGATACAGTAGTCGTGATTACCCGATATTTTGGCGGGATTAAATTAGGTGCAGGCGGACTCATTCGTGCTTATAGTAGAGCCACATCAGAGGGGTTGGATAATGTTGGGGTCGTCGAAAGAAGACTTGTCCAGGTTATTCATGTGAAAATTGAATACAGCTGGCTTGGAAAAATCGAAAAGGAACTGCGCGCCTCCATGTATATAATCAAGGAAATTCATTACTTAGCTGCCGTCGAAGTCGAAATATATGTAGATGAAAGTCTCGTCCCATCCTTCATGGAATGGATGGTGGAGCTGACGAATGGTCAGTGTACAATGGAAAAAGGCAATACCGCGTACCTTGAGGAAGATTACTTCCATTCTTAAGAGTCTGACATTATTGAAAAGGGGCTCATCAATTGTGAGTCCCTCTGTTTTATGAACGGTTTTTAGCGGTTCTCAACGTCTGGAC
>JAIMAD010000434.1 GCA_023512145.1 Bacillus sp. (in: firmicutes)
CCTATGAATATATCAAATATGAGGTCGATGTAAGGATAACCCGAAAAATCATAGAAATATTTTATAAGAATTTCAGAATTGCATCCCATATGAGGCTGGAGGGAAAGGATGGCCAGCTCTCTACTATTCCGGAACATATGCCTGTTCAGCACAAGCAGTATCTTGATTTCAATCGGGACTATTTCATGAAGTGGGCTGAAGCAGTCGGTCCCAATTCTTTGGCGATGGTTAAGGCACTTTTAAATTCCTACAAGTTAGAAAAACAGGCATTGAAGTCATGCATGGGGCTGAATAAACTGGCGGTTCAATATTCCATTGAACGCCTGGGATCTGCATGTAAACGGGCATTCTCCTACTCGCCAAGGCCTAATCTCAACAGTATTAAAACCATTTTAAAGAGCGGACAGGATAAATTGAATTCTTCTGCCACTCTAACTACTGGTTTCGATATAGTCGACCAAGGCACCACGCACGGTTTTGTAAGAGGCGCAGCCTACTATGGGAGGAAAGATAAATGACAACCGAAAGCACATTGACCAAATTACATGAACTGCGTTTAAACGCCATGGCAGAATAATTCCATGAACAACTGCGGAATGAGCAGTTCAACGAACTCTCCTTCGAAGACCGATTCGGTTTGATGGTCGACATCGAATGGTCACGCCGCAAAAACAATAAGCTAGATCGGATCATCAAGGGGGCTTCTGGGAACGGCAAGTCCTACCTTGCCTGCGCATTTGGTATCGCCGACTGTCGCCAGTTTTATACCGTTAAATATGTCCGTCTTCCGGATTTACTGGAGGAATTGGCTATTGCTCGAGGCGAGGGAATCTATAAGAAAGTAATGAAGGCCTATAAGAAAGCGGATCTGCTCATTTTGGATGAATGGCTACTTACTTCGCTTAGGGAAAATGAGGCGCGTGACCTTTTGGAAATTGTGGAATCCCGCCACCAGGTCGCCTCTACCATTTTCTGTTCTCAATTCGATATTCAAGGATGGTATGAAAAGATTGGAGAGGGTACCCTCGCCGATGCCATTCTAGATAGGATTATACATGATTCATATAATATATTCATAGACGGGGAAACATCTATGAGGGAAAGACATGGAATAAAGGAATAGCCTTCTCGGCACCACTACCGCCAGGTAGGTTAGGACTCTTTTAAACGCTTCCCCTACCATTCTACTTAGGTAGGGGTCTTTTAACTTATCACATTTCATCCCAATTGAATACATGAGTAGAGTTGCTTTACTAACATCTACCATCACCATTCCCCCTAAACTGTATTACTTATATTCTCTGTTTCGATAATGTCAGTATATCTGTAATTGGTTGGTAGGTTGGGCAAAAGGCATGGCACTCAAGATGGCAAAGGTGCCACTGAATTTTGTCATAGGTTGCACTGAATTTTGGCATTAGTGGCACTTTCTAATGGCAATATACATTTATCACCCTCTCAAAAAAAAAGACCTTTAGACAAAGGTTAATTCTAGATGTACACATCTAGAGAACCTAAGCTCAAAGGCCTTACGTTTTTTTAACTCCGCTAACCTAAATAAAGGTTGCCAAAAAATAATAAAAGCTATTTTGCATATTAATTGTTCCGAAGAAACAAGATCATTTTATATAAACAAATTCAACTTCGTTTTGAGATTCTTCTCTAGTACTTAACATAATTATCACCATTCGCCAATTATTAATTATATTATAACAAATTAACGCGGTTAATTATTAAAGAAGTTTAAAAATTAAAGGCTGTCGAGGTTTATCGACAGCCTTATAACACGCTGAAAAGTGTGTTATTTTACTAATTCACTAACTAACTAAAAGCCTACACTTTAACATTAATTTTTGCACCATTTTTATAGAGATACTCTCTCGTATCCAAGTCAATACCAATGGTATTTGTAAAGTCACTGCCCTCAACATCACTAAGATGTAAATAACTATTTATGATTTTCATTTTAAATAAATCGAATTTAATTAGCATCTTGTCTGTAATAACATATACTATATAACCATCACTATCTAATTTAATTCCTTTAATCCTTATAAAATCATTTATTTCCAATAATTCCTTTAAGTTTATTAAATTTTTTATCTCAAAGTTATTAAAGTTTATTATTAATAACTGATCAGAATTTGCTACACAAAGAGTTCCTCCATCTTTTGAAAAAGATATTGAACGGCAATCTTCAAAGTCTAACTCGTAGGTATAACTAGCTGAATCAATATCAAAGACTCTTACCTTCTTCTCATCTGTCAATACAAATACATCTTTAAGCGGATGAAATAAAGCATTATAAAAATTACTTTTTGTATTTTTTTGATTCTCAAAGAATATTTTTTTACTTTCATGTAAATCCCATAGGATAAATTCATGAAATCCAGAACTAACAAGAAACTTTTCACTCGGACTTAAAGAAAGATTTTCCACCCCGTAAAAGCATTCAAGAGTTTCGATTTCCTTTTTTTGTAATATATCAAATACATAAATATATGAATTATTACATCCTATGAATAATAAATCAGAATTGCGTGTAAAGACAAAATCACCTGTCCACAGATTTTCAGGCTCACTTGCACTTAAGTTTTTTTGTTCTGATAGAGTATGTTCATATACAACTTTAAAGTTTTTACTATCACGAACAATTAATTTCCCCCACTGAGAATGTGCAAATAATTTTCCATCTGGTGATATACAAACATACCAAGCATCGTCAGGAATTCTCTTAACAACATTTAACGAATTTATATCTAGAAAAACCAATTCTGCGAAAGAACCTAATAAAATAATCTCACTTTTTTCATAAATATCTAAATCGTCAATTTGAATGGAAGGGAATTTGAATCCTTTCAATTTAGCATTTTTAAATGAAGTGTTCTTATACTGGGATTCTTTATATACAGAATTTATTCCGAATTCTGCATCTTGTAAATCCGAGTTTTCAAATAAAGTGCCAGAAAAATCACCAAAATCATTGTTGAATTTAAATTTCCCTTTTTTAATATCGCTATATTCTTGATGAGGGAATGAAAAATTTCTTAATGATAAATTAGAGAGATCTTTATTCACAAAAAAGTCCTTCTGATTAGTTAACAAAAGTAAAACAATATTGTTGGTCAAGTAATTGACCTCTTCAAACTTTTTTTCTCTACATAATTCTAAAATAGATAATAGTTTTATTTGTATTGCTTCCTCTTTTAATGGAATTATATTTACTATTAAATCTAATATTGCCCTAGAGAACGGTATTTTACCAACAGTTTGTGAAAGATAGAGTATATCTTGATGTACAAAGTTATCTAAAGGTACGATTTTAATAATGTTACCACTTTCATCTTTACTAGCGCTAAAATACGAACTCCAGGTGTACTCTTTAGGCAATTGATTATAATCTTTATTTGATTGACTTTGTGCAACCTCCAAGAAGTCTGAAGATAATACTCCCAATTCTGAGGCAAACTTGTATGCTACAAAGAATTCTAAAAACGACTTGTGAGCAGGTTTATAATTGCCGTCTTCTTCATCAATAATGAGGATAGTCTGTCCTTGTAAATCGTATCTCCAATAATCTATCTCGTTATCGTCTATCTTATGTCCGAATAAGCTACCTACAATATTTGGGAATTCTTTGTAATTAATTTTCAATTTATCATTCTTTAACATTTTCCAAGAAAGTTCACATAAAAAATATAGTTTATCAGCTAAAGAAGTAAATGTTCTTGTTTCTTTTATATCCCTTTCCATTTTTCGACGTGTTGCATATAGATAAATCCTTGCCATGTCTATTGGCTTATCCTGCTTTATTTCTTTTAGTGCATCAATAATTAATTCGACCATTATAGGACGACTTAAAAGATCAACAATTTCTTCATTTTTCATCAAATTTGCAATAGTTTTTTTATCAGTAT
>JAIMAD010000435.1 GCA_023512145.1 Bacillus sp. (in: firmicutes)
TCTTTCACCATTTTCAATCATCCCGTAATATTGTCTAGTTATACCTGCATTCGACTTTTCAGCAACATCTTGCTGAGTTAGTCCTAGACTATCTCTTTTACTAGTAAGTAAGTTCTGAAGTTCTTTTGGTGTCAATCTATACACCTCCTAACAGCAACTATAGGTTGCCTTATGTCTTTTATTATACGCAACTAATAGTTGCTGTCAAGTGGTTTAGTGAAACTTTTTGTTGCAATTATAGAAAGCAACAATTTGTTGCTGTATAATCTTGTTAGGAACATAGGGAAATGAGGAATAATTATGTTTGCTTATAGATTAAGACAACTAAGATTAGGCAAAAAACTCTCTCAACAATATATGGCTGATTTTTTAGGTATTACTAGACAGGGATATGGCAAATATGAAAAAGAGAAAAAGAATGGAAGCCAGCCCGATTTTGATACTTTGAAAAAACTAGCTGATTTTTTTGACGTTACAATCGATTACTTAATCTCAGGTGACATTGAAAAAAAGAAAGATCACCTTCCAGAACTTACAGACAAAAATGAAAAAGATATCGCAAAAAAGTTAGAAAACATATTAGAGAGCATGGAATCGGATACTGCATTATCTTTCGACGGAGAGCCGATGGATGATGAGACAAAAGAATTGGTTCGAATGGCAATCGAAAGCAATCTTAAATTAACCAAGCAGCTAGCAAAGAAAAAATTTACTCCCAAGAAATATCGTGATGATCAGGAGTGACGTTAGTGAACTGGATTATGGAACGATTAGAGCGAGAGATAAAAAAGCATAAAACAAGTAATCCGTTCGAAATTGCTGTTAACAGAAATATTTTAATTAATTATTTCCCTTTAGGTGGGACTTTAGGATTTTACATGAAAAATTCTCGTCATCAGGTAATTACTCTTAATAGTGATATGAATGAACATCTAACAAATTTTGTCTGTGCCCACGAGCTCGGACATGCTGTATTGCACCCAGACGAAAATACACCCTTCTTACACAAAAACACCCTATTCTCTAAGGATAAAATTGAAAAACAAGCAAACTACTGGGCTACACAACTACTACTATACGAATCTAATCTTTATTCCTATCAAACTAAGAAAGAGATCATGATGGAACATGGTATCCCCTATGAGATGGAGAGGTATATTTAGGAAAGTAAGTTTAGCGAAAAACAATAAATTGCGTTAATTTCTTGTCAATTTTTTAGTTTTAGATAAAAATTTTACATATTTATAATAAGAAATTTATAAGGACAGTAAGGTAAGGGTGCGAATATGGAGGAAAAATCTTTTTGGAGTTACTTTCTTGATAAATTTAGTGCAACAGTTAGTGCTTTTGGAGTCTTTGGGCTAATAGGAACATTTTGGTCAACAAAGTCATTCAAGGACTTATTAGTCCCTTTTTTAGTATTTTTAGTGATTTTCTTAGTAATTGCTGTTAGAAAGTTTTATGTAGATTTAAAAAAAGTAATGAAAAAATTGAAAATATATTAAAATACTAATATTGAGCTAACCACAAAATATGATGATATAAATCAAAGATTTATTAATCAATCTGAGCAATACGCTTCTAACATTATTGAAATTAATAAATATAAAAACGTTACGCACACAGTTATGTCTCTAATAGGTTCTGAACCACCTAAAACGAAAGATGCTAAATATTTAATTAGTGTTTTAAAAAGTGCAGTTGAAAATTCTTTAAGGGACAGTGATTAAGTTGAATTATAAAGTAATAAAAATCGTGAATGAATATTTGTTAGTTATTAACTATGGAACTGAAAGCCATGCAGAAGTTGGAGATATACTCGAAATTTTCCAAGTTGGTGAGAAAGTTTATGACCCTGATAATAATGATCTATTAGGAACCCTTGATATCTCTAAGGGGAAAATACAAGTAAAAAATATTTATGAAAAAATGTCGTTATGTGAAAGCCATGAATTCACAAAAAAATTTCCAGAAGCAACAAAATCCTTTAATGCCACCGTGTTAGCTTTATCAAATAATTTTGCAGCAAGATTAGAACAAAAAGCTCTTGCCGTTAATACACAACAAATAACTGGTGGATATAATGAAGGTGATAAAGGTGTTATTAATATTTCTGATCCAGTTAGAATAATAAAATCAAAATATCTCGATGAAATTGTAGAAGAAGACTTTCCTGATCAGGATTAACCTCTAATATTATAAATTTATATTATATAATATAACCATGGATTATCTTCATTAGGTTCAGCATCGTCATGCTCAAAGCTATCAATTTAAGCAATTATTGTTTCGATTTGTTGATAAAGTGCATCCTTTAACGAATCATCAATACTATCACGAAATGCCCTTAATGTAGCTATTTCCATCTCTTCTTTAAATGTCATAATATTCACCTCAATATCCTTATAATCTATATTTGATTTTATTTTTATTAATTATTTAAAAATAATGCCCATAAAACGGGCATTTTTTGTTATTGTAAAACGGAACACATGTTTGTATAATGATAATAAAATGTACCATTACATATCTATCAATGTGCCCAGGCAAATTGACATGATTGAAGCATTAGAAAGGAGGAAACAATATGGGAAACATTGAACAACGAGGAAAGAATAGCTTCCGCTTATCCGTTGTGATTGGATATGATTCAAATGGAATCCCTCTCCGCGAACGAAAGACCGTTAAGGCAAAAAATAAAACAGAAGCGAAGTTGATTTTATCTGCATTTGAAACTGAAATTAATCAAGGAAAATATCTTAGAGTCAGTCAAATTACTCTTTTGAAATTCTTTGATGATTGGCTTGAGAAATACGCAAGGGCTGCCCTAACACCGGACACCCAAACAAACTATGTCTATATATTAAAAAGTCGTATTCTGCCTGTCTATGGACATATGAAACTATCAGACATTCAAACTATTCATGTTGTAAACTTTATGAACGATTTGAAGAAAGATGGTAGAAGAATGGATGGAAAAGAAGGTTCCCTCTCCTCATCCACTATTGCTAACTGTTATCGCGCTTTCGATAATATTTTATCAAGAGCTACCGAATGGAAATTAATAAAAGAAAATCCAGCATCTTCGGTTAAACATCCAAAGGTCAAAATGAAAAAATCAGAAGTTTATTCGAAAGAAGACATTACTGAACTATTATCCTTGTTAGAAAAGTACCCTTTTCATTGGAGGGTTCTAGTTCTATTGGCAATTTCTACTGGAGCCCGCGAAGGAGAAATCGCCGCTTTAGAGTGGAAACATATTGATTTCGAAAAAAGTACTGTTCTAATTGAACAATCAATTACAGATGCTACTGGTGAAGGGGTCAAAGTAAAGTCAACTAAGAATGAAAAATACCGTGTGGTTTCATTGCCTGGTCCCCTTCTCCAGATGCTGAGAAAACTGAAATTTCAACGCACCAACGAAAAATCACAAATCGACGATCGTTGGGAATGGGAATACAACTTTTTTATTTTCTCTAATGAATTTGGTAAGCCGATAAGGCCGGATAGTATTAGTCAATGGTGGAGGAGACTAATAAAAAAGAGTAAAATTAAAAAGATACGGTTTCACGACTTACGTCATACCTCTGCAACTCTTTTAATCAATGAAGGAGTCCACGCAAAGGTAATAAGTGAACGATTAGGGCACGCTGATATTTCAACAACAATGAATATATACGGCCATGTACTTTCCGAAGCAGATCAAGCAGCTGCAAGTCATTTCGATTCCTTCTTTAAGAAATAGAGGAGTGAAATAAACTTCAACCCCAATTGGGGCAGAAATGGGGCAGGATTTTATCATTATTAATAATTTTTAATCATAATACAGCCTAATCAATCCCTATGAATGCTTAATATATAAGGGTTTACCCTAACACAACCAAGACCAACAATAAAAG
>JAIMAD010000436.1 GCA_023512145.1 Bacillus sp. (in: firmicutes)
AATCTACCCATATATCAGCGAATAATAAAATTTATCAGCGAATCGGAAATTCCACCGTTTTCAGACAAAAAAAGCCCGCTCGAAAAGGTCATAATTAAAGACCTTTCCAGCCAGCTTCTTTTGATACCCACTAACTTAACCTCTTAAAACCGCCCCAGCCTTTTCTTTCAAGGCCTCAAGGACTCGTTCATGAACCTTCGCTACTTCTTCATCAGTCAAGGTACGTTCAGGATCAACATATTTCAATGTAAAAGCAATCGACTTTTTGCCTTCCTCCATCTTGTCACCTTCGTATAAATCAAAGACATGAACCTCTTTAAGCAGTGGTGCACCTGCAGTTAAAATTAGTTCCCTCAGGGTGCCTGACACCGTTTCTTTGTTTACCACTAGGGCAATGTCTCTTGTCATTGATGGGAAACGAGGGATTCCTTTGTACCGTAATGCACCTGTTTCTTCTTCAAGGACTGCTTTTAATGAAAGTTCAAAGACATAGGTGTCTTTCAAATCAAGTTCTTTTTGAACGCTTGGGTGCACCTGACCAACAAATCCAATTATCTTGTCGTTTAGTAGTATTTCTGCTGTACGACCAGGATGCATGCCATCGACTTGTGTTTGGACATATTGGACCTGGTCAGTCAGGCCGAGCATGGCAAACATTCCTTCTAAAATTCCTTTGACCACGTAGAAGTCGACTGCTTTCTTCTCACCCTGCCAAGAATGATTAAACATCAGTCCCGTTATTGCTCCAGCCAAATGCTCAATTTCAACCGGAAGTGCATCCGCGCCCTCAGCTAAGAATACGGCACCCGTTTCATAGACAGCTAAGCTATCATTTTGACGAGCACTGTTGTATTTTAATACTTCCAATAGTTGTGGCATAATGCTTAGACGAAGTACGCTCCGCTCTTCACTCATTGGCATTGCTAGGTGAATCGCAGCTCGTTTTTCAAGAGCAAATTGCGCTGCCTTGTCTTCACTTGTTAATGAATAGGTTACCGCCTGGTACAGCCCTGCCCCTTCTAAATAGTGACGGACAACCCTACGCGTATTCTGATAATCTGACAATTTCCCAGGTGTCGTTGCACCGATTGGCAAGGTTATCGGGATGTTGTCATAACCGTAAAGACGGGCAACTTCTTCAATTAAGTCTTCTTCAATTTGAATATCACCGCGGCGTGTTGGTGCTGTAACGGTGAGGGTATCCGCTTCAATGCTGACCGCAAATTGGAGGCGGTCAAATATATCTTTTACGTCCTTCATTATCAGGTTTGTACCAATAACGCGATTTATTTTTTCAAGGGTAATCGAAACAACTACTTGTTCGATTGTAAGTGTATCAACTTCAGCAGAGCCTTCCAATACTTCCCCAAACGCATACTTCGCCATCATGTAGGCCGCACGTTCACCAGCTGCACGAACACGATTTGGGTCCACACCTTTTTCAAAACGAGAACTAGCTTCACTTCTTAAGCCATGGTCTTTTGATGCTTTTCTGACAGCACCACCGTCAAAATAAGCGGCTTCTAATAATACTGTCGTTGTGTCAGAATTCACTTCGGAATTCGCGCCACCCATAACACCAGCAAGGGCAACAGGCTCTGATCCATTTGTAATAACAAGATGATCAGCTGTTAACGTCCGTTCAACTTCATCAAGCGTTACAAACTTTTCACCATCGTTGGCGCGGCGAATGAGGATTTCTTTTGATCCTAAACGATCATAATCAAATGCATGTAAGGGCTGACCGTATTCGAGCAGAATGTAATTTGTAATATCAACTACATTATTATGTGGACGAATACCTGCTGCCATTAGACGTGTTTGCATCCATAGTGGTGCTGGAGCTATTTTTATATTCTTAATTATTTTTGCACTATATAATGGATTATCCTCGTTTGCTTCCACAACAACTTTGACGTAATCAGTTGCTTTTTCAGTTGACGCAATAAGGTCAGTTTCCGGAATCAAGACATCCCTGCCAAGAATTGCGGCCACTTCATAGGCAACCCCGAGCATGCTTAGGCAATCAGCCCGGTTTGGTGTTAGACTAAGCTCAAGGACTGCATCAACACGATTCAATAATGCAAGTGCATCAACACCAACCTCTGCACCCTCTGGGAAAACGAAGATTCCTTCTGAATATTCTTTCGGAACCACTTTACCCTCTATGCCAAGTTCAGTAAGGGAGCAAATCATTCCATTCGATTCCTCACCGCGGAGCTTAGCCCGTTTAATTTTAAAATTGCCTGGTAAAACGGCACCAACTCTTGCTACAGCAACCTTTTGTCCCTGGGCGACATTCGGTGCACCACAAATAATTTGGATAGGTTGCTCTTCCCCGACATCAACAAGACACTTACTTAATTTATCCGCATTTGGGTGCTGCACACGTTCGAGGACATGACCAACAACAACGCCCTTGATCCCGTCATTAAGCAAGTCTACTCCTTCGACTTCAATCCCGCTTTTGGTGATTTTCTCAGCTAATTCTTCTGCTGTTACTCCCGATAAATCGATATAATCCTGGAGCCATTTATATGAAACAAACATGTTATCATCCTCCACATTATCTAACTTCAGCGCCTCGGCGCTTCAGCATTTAGTTCTACTCGTGTTTTGAAAACTGCTTTAAAAACCGAACATCATTTGTATAAAAATGACGAATATCATCGACACCATATTTCAACATGGCAATTCGCTCTGGTCCCATTCCAAAAGCGAAACCTGTGTATTTCTTTGAGTCATAACCAGCCAGTTCAAGTACGTTTGGATGAACCATGCCCGCTCCAAGAATTTCGATCCAGCCTGTTTTCTTACAAACGCTACAGCCTGAGCCTCCACAAATTTTACAAGATATATCCATTTCAACAGATGGTTCTGTAAAAGGGAAAAAACTTGGTCGTAACCGGATTTCACGATTATTGCCGAACATCTTTTTCGCAAATACTTCTAATGTTCCTTTAAGGTCACTCATGCGAATATTCTCGCCAACAACAAGGCCTTCGATTTGCATGAACTGGTGCGAGTGTGTCGCATCATCATTATCACGGCGGAATACTTTTCCAGGACAGATAATTTTGACAGGGCCTTTCCCTTCATGTTTCTCCATTGTTCTTGCCTGAACAGGAGAAGTATGTGTACGAAGAAGAATATCCTCAGTAATATAAAATGAATCCTGCATATCACGAGCTGGATGGCCTTTAGGTAAATTGAGCGCCTCAAAGTTATAATAATCGGTTTCCACCTCGGGACCTTCGGCAATGCTGTAGCCAAGACCGAGGAAGATATCCTGTATTTCCTCCAAAACTATTGTAAGCGGGTGTTTTCTCCCGCGAATAACCGGAGTTCCCGGCAGCGTGATGTCGATACCTTCATTGCGAAGCCGCTCTCTCTTGACATCTTCCTTAAGTGAACCTACCCGCGCTTCCAGATCTTTTTCGATGGAAGCCCGGACTTCGTTGGCAATCTGGCCGATCCGCGGCCTTTCCTCAGCGGAAAGAGCGCCCATCCCCCTCAGTACCTGGGTCAACTCCCCTTTTTTGCCCAAAAACCTGACCCTGATCTCGTTCAATTCTTCCAGGCCGGCGGCGGAAGCCAACGCCTGGCGGGCATCAACCGCAATTTTTTGCAACTTTTCTTCCATCAAGCTTACCTCCTAACCTGCCTCCGTGCACAAAAAATAAAAACACCGCCCCTACAGGGACGGATAAATATTCCGCAGTACCACCCTCTAGTTTACACCTTGAAAAGCATAAACTCATCTCAAATACGGGGCCAAAAACCCGATACCTGCCTTCAAGATAACGGTAGAAGTTCCGGCTTCACCTACTGGTTCTTTCACGTTCAGCTGCAGTTCCGGGGCGAACTTCAATGGACCTTATTCCGGGAGGGCTTCCAG
>JAIMAD010000437.1 GCA_023512145.1 Bacillus sp. (in: firmicutes)
CAATTGGTGAAATCGCCTTTCAATTAGTGTATGAACGGATTCATTCTAAAGAAAACCTTACAAAAAGGGATTATTTATTACCACCTGAACTAATCATCCGTGAATCGTGCCAATTAAATAAAATAATAATCTGAAATTATGAGTCTAATCAATTAGTAAAAACAAAAATCTAAACGTTTACATTATAATTAGGGAGTGATCTTTTTATGAAAAAAGGTGGAATATTAAATCCGAAAATTAATCAATTAATCTCTGAAACTGGCCACACCGATACGATTGTTATCACGGATGCAGGCTTACCGATTCCGGAAAATGTGACGCATCGTATTGATCTAGCATTAAAAGAAGGAATTCCAAATTTTTTAGAAGTACTTGATACCGTATTAACGGAGCTTGAGGTAGAGAGGGTTATTTTAGCAGAGGAAGTGAAAACGGCCAGCCCAGAAATGCATGAGCAGATTCTCCTTAGATTTCCCAATCTTTCAATTGAGTATGTACCACATGAGGAATTTAAACAACAAACAAAACAAGCAAGAGGGTTCATCCGTTCAGGTGAGTTTACCGCATATGCAAATGTTATTTTAGTAGCAGGGGTTGTTTACTAGAATTTTGACCTCGTTCAAAGGGGGAAGGATAAATGGGTGCAGTTTTACTAGATATGAAAGAAATATCGAAGGAATTCCCTGGAGTGAAAGCTCTGGATCACGTATCAATTCATATAAATGATTCTGAAATTCTTGCGTTAATAGGTGAAAATGGCGCCGGAAAGTCTACATTAATGAAAGTCCTAGCAGGCGTGTATCAACCGAGCAATGGCCAGATATTTATTAACGGGCTACCTGTCACGATCGAGGGTCCAAAACATTCGCAAAACTTGGGCATCAGTATCATTTATCAAGAATTTAACTTGATTTCACAAATGAGTGTTGCTGAAAATATTTTCATCGGGCGCGAGCCTCGTAAAATAAAGGGAATCATTGACCGCAAACAGGTAAAGCAGGAAACAAGTAAGTGGCTTAATCGGGTAGGGTTAAAGCGGGTTTCGCCGGACACCCTTATTACGGACCTTTCTGTAGCGGAACAGCAATTGGTTGAAATAGCAAAAGCTCTCTCAGTTAACTCAAAGATTATTATCATGGATGAGCCTACTGCTGCATTGAATGATGAAGAAACGAATAAGCTGTTAGCGATTATGAAGGAATTGAAGCAGCAGGGAATGGGCGTTATCTTTATTACCCATCGCTTAGAAGAGGTACTAGCCGTTGCAGATTCGATCGCAGTTTTAAGGGATGGAAAGTACATTGGAAGTGCATTAGTTAAGGACGTCACGAAGGACGATATGATTACAATGATGGTCGGGCGCGAGCTATCAAAATTATTCCCCGAGAAGGGTAATCCGTCAAATGATGTGTTACTTGAGATCAAGGACGTTTCGGTCCCTAACATGCTTTACAACATTAACTTTTCCGTAAAAAGAGGTGAAATTGTTGGGATTGCTGGATTAATGGGTTCGGGTAAGACGGAGCTTTCCAAGGCTATCTTTGGATTATATAACAACATAAGTGGGACAGTGAAAGTAGATTCAAAGTCTGTAAAGAGTCCAAGGGGAGCTATTGATGCTGGTATTGCCTTGGTGACGGACGATCGGAAATCGGAAGGTCTGGTCTTAGGCTTATCAGTCTATGAAAATTTACTCTTGCCGAGCTATCGAAAGATTTCCCGGTTTGGCGTTTTACAAAGAAGGAAAAAGGATGAGATTGTCAACCGCTTGGTCAAGGAATTAAAAATAAAGGTCCATGATACGAAAGTAGAAGTAAGGACACTAAGCGGTGGAAATCAGCAGAAGGTAGTTCTTGGAAAATGGCTGCAAATGAATCCGAAAGTGTTGATATTAAATGAACCAACAAGGGGTATTGATGTTGGGGCGAAGGCTGAGATTTATCAAATAATGAAAAGGCTTACAGAGGAAGGAATCTCAATTGTAATGATGTCTTCTGAAATGCCGGAATTGCTTGGACTTAGTAACCGAATCCTGGTTATGCATGAAGGACGGATTACGGCTGAGTTAAATCAAGTAGAAGCTACCCAGGAAAAAATCTTTTATTACGCATCAGGGGGTGTATAGAGTGAATAGTACGACACCTGTTAAGCAAGTCAAGAAAAAGGGAGACTTTAATTGGCTGTCTTTAGTTGAAAAGTACCGTGTACTCCTGATTTTTATTGTATTGTGTGTGATTGCAGGGTTTCTATCCGATGCCTTTTTTACAATGAGCAATGTAATGAACGTGCTTCGTCAAGTCTCGATTATTGCGATTATTGCCAGTGGAATGACGCTTGTTATTTTAATCGCCGGAATTGACCTTTCAGTTGGTGCAGTTATGGCATTTTCTGGGGCGATATTAGCTGGAGCATTAACGGCTGGTTGGCCACTATGGCTTGCGTTACTAGCAGCCCTAGGTGTTGGTCTGCTTTTTGGAGTATTTAATGGGTTTATTGTTGCGAGATTTGGTGTACCTTCCTTCATTGCTACCTTAGCAATCATGGTTATCGCACGGGGAATGACACTTGTTTATACAAAAGGTTACCCGCTAGTCGTTAGTAATGAAGCCTACCGCTTTATTGGGAGCGGCCGACTTTTCGGCGTTCCGATTCCAATTATTATCATGTTTGTTGTCTTTGGATTCATGTATTGGATGTTAAAGTACACGAGCTTTGGACGGTATATTTATGCTATCGGTGGAAATGAAGAAACAGCCATTCTTGCTGGGATTAATGTTAAGGCAATTAAAATAGCTGTTTTCGGAATCGCGGGTTTGCTTTCAGCACTATCCGCAATTATATACACCTCCCGATTGATGTCAGCACAGCCAACTGCGGGAAATGGAATTGAGTTGGATGCAATCGCAGCCGTTATTATTGGTGGTACAAGTTTATCAGGAGGAAAAGGGGCAGTTACCGGAACGCTTATTGGTGCGTTAATCATGGGTGTTCTTGATAATATATTGAATTTGATGAACGTGTCCCCTTTCTATCAAAGTATTGCGAAGGGTCTCGTCATCTTGGTTGCTGTATTAGTAGATAGTAAGTTTTCAAAGGTTAAAAAATAAACTATTGGGGGTATTAAATTGAAAAAGATTATTTCTATGTTGGCAATGCTTGCGGTTATTATTGGTCTTGTTGGATGTAGCATGGATGAAGGTTCTAGCAAGAAATCAGATTCAAAGGCTAAGGAAGACGGCAAGTTAAAAGTGGGTTTATCGATGAATACGTTAAACAATCCTTTCTTCGTTGCAGTTAAAGAAGGAGCAGAAGCACAAGCAAAGGAAGATAAGGTTGATCTTGTTATTACAGATGCGCAAAATGATCCAGGAAAACAATTATCTGATGTAGAAAATCTTTTACAACAAGATATTGATATTTTAATCATTGACCCAACTGACAGTGATGCCATTGCCCAAGCAGTGATAAAGGCAAACGAAGCTGATATCCCGGTATTTACCATTGACCGAAACTCGAATGGTGGCGAAGTCATTACACATATCGGATTTAATGCTCTTAAGTCCGGAAATATTGCTGGTAATTTCTTGAAGGATGCTCTTGGTGGTGAAGGTAATATTGTTGAAATTCAAGGGATTTTAGGAACAAATGTAGGGCAGTTCAGAAGCGAAGGTTTCAATGAAATTATCAGTGCTAATCCAGGCTTTAAGATTGTCGCAAAACAAGCAGCAAACTTTGACCGCGGTGAAGCAATGAAGGTAATGGAAGACATTCTTCAAGCAAATCCTAAGATTGATGGCGTTTATGCAGCAAATGATGAAATGGCATTAGGAGCATTAGAAGCAATTAAAGCATCTGGCAGACTAAAAGATATAGT
>JAIMAD010000438.1 GCA_023512145.1 Bacillus sp. (in: firmicutes)
AAGGAAGTCTTTCCAACTCCGTCCTGACCGCCACCGTTTACAGTGATGTCAATGCCATCACTATTATAAGCACCCAAGCCGTTACCTGGAATGGAACCATCCTTATATTTTAGCTGTACCGATGGAAGTTGTCTGTAGGAGCCATCAAGTCTTCCACGGACACGGTGGCAAGAAACTCTACTACCTAACACCCGCTGTTCCGATGTGATACTAGCAAATTCGCGGGAAGAGTGTAATTGTTCGACTCTGCCATCTAGATACTCTAAACCAACCGCCACTTGCAATGGTACTTCTTCGATTTCTTTTGTAACAACCATTTTTGTAAATTGGCTAATTTCGAGTGGTTTGAGCAAATAGGAGAGACTAAGTTGGCGTTCTCCATTCATTTGCTCTAATAAATCAGAACGACCAACTGCATCCTGCAAATTTTGAATCCCCATCGAACCAGCAAGTACCTTTAATTCTGTCCCAAATGCTGTGAAGAGATTAATAAGTCCATTTACTGCTAAATCTATTTTTCGTGGTACAAAACGGCGTAGACCATGTTCCTTCGCCTGTGCTTCCGATTCAATTTGGGTGGCAATTCCCACATGACACGTATCTAGATGGCAGCCGCGGCATGTTGTACAGCCTATAGCAACCATCGATAGTGTCCCGAAACCAACCCGGTTTGCACCAAGTAGCATGATTTTCATGACATCCATTGCACTCTTCATACCGCCATCTGCCCAAATTTCAACCTTGTGACGAATACCACTCTCGAGCAGGGCATTATGTGCTGCTTTTACACCGATTTCTACCGGTAGTCCAACATGCTGCAAGGCGTGAATTCTGGCAGCACCTGTACCGCCATCAAAGCCGCTTAAGGTGATAATATCTGCACCTGCTTTGGCAATACCGACAGCAATTGTTCCGATATTCGGTACGACAGGAACCTTAACTGCAATTCTTGCTTGATCGTTTGCTGTCTTCAATTCAAGAATCATTTGTGCTAAATCCTCAATTGAGTAAATATCATGATTATTTGATGGAGAAATCAAATCAGAACCAAGCGTTGCATTCCTAGCTTCTGCCACTTTTGCGGTAACTTTTGAACCAGGTAAGTGCCCACCTTCGCCAGGTTTTGCACCTTGACCAATTTTAATTTCTAATAGATTACTTGAGTTTAGGAGTTCTGCATTTACACCAAATCTACCGGATGCAACCTGCTGTCCTCTTGTTTTTGGGTATTTGCCAAGCATATCCTTAATTTCTCCGCCTTCGCCATTTAGACTAACCATGTTTAGGCGGTCTGCTCCTTCAGCGTAGGCCCTAAATGCTGTCTCATTCTGCGAACCAAACGACATCGAAGAAATAATAAATGGTAAATCATGGTCGCCGACACGAATATTTACTTCTGTTGGCTCTAGTGGTTTATTACTCTTTTTAAGTTGTACTAAATGACGAATCGTGGTTGGATTCTCCGCTTCTTGTTCGGAGATTTTATCACGATATCCGCTGTAATCACCAGTTGCTGCCACTTCTCCGATTGATTTCCAAATACGAGGGAAGAGGTGGAAGGTCTTACCGATTCTTTCCTTCTCATTCTGATAATCGATTGCCCTTGAATAAGCATCAAGCTTCATCGCTTCAAAATCAGACTCTATTTCATTGGAGCCAAAAAAGTTAACGATATTTAACACGTTTGCGATTCTGTCATGCAAGCCGATACTTGAGAACAGACGAGCATAGCCTCTGAGTTCATGGATGCCAATGGTTGAGATTACTTTTTCTAGGCCTTTTGTAAGTGCACTATATAGATTATTTAATGGCTTTGTTGACTCGTCAAGAACTGTTAGGAACATATAATAGGGGCTGATTAAATCTGCTCCTACTCCGAAAGATGTCATGATATCATGTAGGGAACGAATTGCCGCGGAACGTAATACTAAGGAACAATCTCTTCGTATCTCTGCCATGACTAATGCTTGATCAATCGCTGACGTAGCTAAAAGTGGGTCAATCCAAAAGAAATCTTCTTGGTGTGCTAATGCATCATCAAGAACAAGTAATGTTTTTCCAGCCTGAACAGCTTTGACGGCTTCATTTGCAAGCCTTTCGAGTGCTCCATCAATCGTTTCTGCCTTTTTGAAGGTGGTCGAAATAAAAGCTACTAATTTTTGCTCTTGAAAATGGTGGATAACTTGATCAAAACTTGGTTGACCCAAACTTTCTGATAAGCTAAAGCCTGCCTTCCCTTCTATAAGAAGTGGTGTGGTTAGCTCAATCACCAATGGTTCATTTTCCTTTGAGAATAAAACAGGACGCTTGCCAATAATGACTCGAGTTGAGAAATGCTCTGTTTCTCTGTCTCTGTCTATCGCTGGGTTCGTCACTACGGCAACACTTTCTTTAATATAATCAGAAATATTTTTCCGCTGTGGGTTAAGGGCAGCGAGTGGTGCATCATGCCCAAGTGAACGGATTGGTTCAGCACCTTTTTCGGCCATTTGTTCAATTAATTGAATATGATCTCGTTCCCAGCCAAACGCCTTATATTGCCCGTTATGGATTTTTTCGGGATAACTCATGGTGACTGTTTTACCCATTGAAGGTGGGAGTAAACGTAATCTTGATTCGCTGAAATTTAAGCGCTCAGAAAAACGGTTATAAACTTCGCTTTGAAAACGGCTTTGCTCGTAAACTTCCAATTTATCGCCGTTCCATTTAAAACCAACCTTTTCACCAGGTGCCAATGGCTTCGGTTCGTTTACATACTCACCAGAAGAAATGATTCCTGGTTCTGAGGAAAATAGATAAGAACTCTCTATTTCGAGCATCCAAAGTGGGCGAAGGCCGAGTGCATCAACACTAAATACAGCTTCATCAGCATGCCTTGAGATAATTCCAGCAGGCCCTTGAGCAAAGTGTCCCCAGGCTTCCCGTAGGTACGTATATAAATCTTGTAATGGCTCAGTATAGGCCTTAATTTCATTGATAATAGGTGGGAACAGGAGATCGATCGCTTCAAATAAAGAATAACCTTCACGGCAAATTAATGTTTCCATTGTCCGGCTTAAATCCTGAGAGTCGCTGCCGCCATTTACGAGAGGTACACCAATCATTCTTGCTTCGTCGCGAAGTTTTGATATGGTATTTATTTCCCCGTTATGCCCTAGTACACTAAAAGGCTGTACTCGGAAAAAGCTTGAAAGAGTATTGGTTGAATAGCGATTATGCCCGAGTGTCATTGTCGAAGCAACGAGTGGGTTTGCAAGGTCTTGATAATACCGAGGGAGAATATCGCCTGCGCCCATTACCTTATAGACAACATGGTTTTGGCTTAATGATGCTACATGGACATGCTCATTTGTTTCAAAATCAATAAGTGCATCAAAAAGGGACTTAGTTACTTCATGGCCTTTTTTTGTGGATAGACAAGCAAATTGCCAAAAAACAGGATTTTCCTGAATAGCAATAGGACCAAGGGCTGAAGGGTCTGTCACTAGATCTGTTTCAAAAATTAGTTTTAATTCATATTTTTCTAGCTTTTGAAGTAACTCTTGTTTAGTAGAATGCCAGTTTACTTTTTGGCTGATAAATATATGACCAACGGCAAACGCTTCTTTTTCAACAAGTAGCGGGTTAAGGTCTTGCTCACGTAATTTTTCCTTCCAAAGCTCGATTGGGATGTCTGTATGAATACCAACGCCATCTCCTTCACCATTAATAAAGCCAGCCCGGTGGTTCATTGTAACTAGTGCATCAATACAGTCAAAAATATTTTTTCTAGTTGGGCGCTTGTCTTTTTCAAGGGAAGCGACGATTCCGCAGGCATCGTGTTCATGTTTGTGGAAATCTTTAAAAAGTGAAGGGTTCCATTT
>JAIMAD010000439.1 GCA_023512145.1 Bacillus sp. (in: firmicutes)
ATTCTGGTGTTAGGGAACTCGATGTTAATCCCACTTCTCCCGAAAATGAAAACCGAACTGAATGTTTCTCAATTTCAAATCAGCCTGATTATTTCGGTATTTTCGATTGCAGCGGCAGTATCTATACCTATATTAGGGTACTTATCTGACCGATTTTCTCGTAAAGCTGTAATTATCCCTGCGCTTACTTTATATGGTTTCGGTGGACTTGTAGCTGGTTTTGCAGCGGCCTGGTTCTCCAATTCCTATACATGGATTCTAGCTGGGCGGGTTCTGCAAGGAATTGGTGCAGCCGGAACAGCCCCAATTGCCATGGCTTTAGCAGGAGATCTATTTAAGGGAGGAGAACAAAGCAAGATTTTAGGTTTAGTGGAAGCATCCAATGGATTCGGAAAGGTTATTAGTCCGATCATTGGTTCGCTCTTAGCACTGCTCTTTTGGTATGCTGCATTTTTTGCCTTTCCCATTTTTTGTTTAATTTCCATCCTATTAACTATTTTTTTTATAAAAGAAAAAAAAGCAGACAAAGAACCTCCACCTCTAGGCAAATATGTGAAAGGTCTAGTATCTGTTTTTAAAACGGAAGGCCGCTGGTTATTTGCAGCATATTTAACAGGGGCCGCCTGTTTATTTACCCTATTTGGTATTTTGTTTTATATATCCGACATACTCGAGAAAGATCATCAAATTGATGGCTTGTTAAAAGGGGCAATATTAGCGATACCGTTATTATTTATGACAACCACCTCCTATTTTACAGGCAGTCATATTGGGAAAAACATGAAACTGATGAAACGATTAATTGTCATTGGTTGTTTGTTAATGACTGCTTCGTTTGCATCATTGGTATTCTTTACAAAATTACTACCTTTTTTTGCTGTCCTTGTCGTCAGCAGTATTGGAACTGGACTCGTTCTCCCATGTATCAACAGCTTCATTACTGGTTCGGTACCCTCAGACCGAAGAGGATTCGTTACTTCCTTGTATGGATCAGTTAGATTTTTAGGTGTTGCCATTGGTCCACCTTTATTTACTACGTTAATGGAGTGGTCACGATCAGGAATGTTTTTATCTGCTGCTGGTTTAACTCTATTATGTGGATTGATTTGTCTATTTCTAATTCAAGTTGCTAAAAAGGAACCTTCAGAGGATGCCGACTCACTGTTTGAAAAAATGTCTTTTTCGTAAAGGAGTGTAGATGTCATTGCAAATTTATTTTTCTCCTGAGGTAATCACACCACAATTTCAGGTTTTAAATGTGGTTAATGAAAAAAATAAGGGCGTAGGAAACGTAGCACTTTTATTTGATGAAAAAAAACTGTATGTGTATGGAATTTTGGAAGAAGGAGATGTTGGAGCGGATTTCAAAGATTTGGTCACTCCATATATAAAAGGATTAGCAAAAGCTAAACCCGGGCTGGATATTTTCTCTTGTTTATATGTAGGATGTAAAAAAATAAATCTGAATGAGGAAGAACAAAAATAAATGTCCCGTTTAAATTGCATGAAACTTATTATGCTAAAAAAATATATTTTAACTGTAAGTAGAGGATGACTCAAAAAATCAAATTGAGTCCCCTCTTTTTTTTGGGCATACAAGGTATGTCACAAGGCGTTTATCACTATCATATTTTATTGTTGTAATCAATTTTAGAAATTATTATTTGAGGTGTATGCCTATGAGCATTGGGATAATTGTAATGGGACTTGTAATTGGCTTTATGGTTGGTTTGACAGGTGTTGGAGGGGCCGCTTTGTTAACACCTGTGTTAATTTTAATGGGAATTAGTCCCTCGATTGCTGTAGGAACAGATCTTTTTTACAATTCGATAACGAAACTTTTTGGTTCTATTCAGCATTGGAGACAGAAGACCATAAATCTCCAGTTAGTAAAGTATCTCGCAATTGGCAGTGTTCCAAGTGCTATCTGTGCAGTTGGAATTCTCCATTTATTTGATACTTTTTTTCATAATCAAGAGGTAGTGATTAAACATGCCTTGGGGTACGTTTTGATTTTGGTGGCATTATCTACCTTGATTAAAACGTTTATGAAAAATAAATTGGAATGGAATAATGTTCAAAAAAAACCTCTATATGAGAAACGTGCCTTAACGATTTGTATAGGCGCCCTATTGGGTTTTATTGTTGGATTGACATCGATAGGATCTGGTTCCTTGTTTGCCTTAGTGATGATTTATTTATACAGAATGAGTCCTTCAGAATTGGTTGGAACCGATATCGCTCATGCTTTTTTATTAGTCACCGCTGCTGGGATTATGCATGCTGGAATCGGCAATGTTGATTATTTATTAATGTTTAACCTGTTAATCGGGTCAATACCTGGAGTTATTTTTGGAAGCACCTTATCCTCTAAATTACCCGCCAAACCATTAAGAACCATTATGGCAGTAATGATTTTGATTAGTGGTATTAAACTAATTTAATTCAAGTAAAGTACAAACTTTTCAACATAACTTCTTTCCATTTTCCACAAAAAAGGTCTATCCAGTTGGATAGACCTTTTTTATTATTGCCTAGTTTTATCTTGTGGTCTCAGGATTGCGGCCCGTGTATTATTTAACGGAATTGGTGTCCGGGAAAGCATAATTCGAAAATCAAGTGGATTAAACGGAATAAATGGATACAAATAAGGTGTATTCATGCTCTTTGTCGCGGCAAGGAGCATAATCCATAAAGTGATCCCAATAATCAAGCCAGGTACGTTAAATAAAGCAACCATGATTAAAAAGAACACCCGAAAAATACGATTTGCAAGGCTTAACTCGTAACTAGGTGTTGCAAAAGTTCCGATGGCGGCAACTGCTACGTAAAGCACAACCTCATTTGTAAAAATCCCGACCTCTACAGCTACATCGCCAATTATGATTGCTGAAACAATCCCAAGTGCTGTGGCGAGGGCATTCGGGGTATGAATGGCTGCCATTCGCAAAATCTCGATGCCCACTTCAGCAATGAGAAATTGCCAGATTAAACCAATCTCCCCAGTTTCTTTCACGCCAATAAACTTCCATCGATCAGAAAGTAATTGTTCATTTGTTGCATACGTGTACCATAGTGGTATCAGAAATAACGAAGATACAACAGCCATAAATCGAGCCCATCTTAAAAAAAAGCCGACGATTGGCTTTTGACGGTATTCTTCGGCATGTTGCAAATGATGCCAATATGTTGATGGACAAATCATCACACTAGGTGACCCATCAACCACTATAAGTACATGTCCTTCCATTAAATGGACTGCACTTGTGTCTGCTCTTTCTGTGTACCTGACTAATGGATAGGGATTATAATTTCGTCCAAAAACAAATTCTTCGATCGTTTTTTCTGCCATTGGAATACCGTCTATAGAGATTTTTTCAAGCTCTGCTCGCAGCATTTTTACATTTTCCGGGTCAACAATACTATCTATGTATACTAAGGCAATATCTGTTTTAGAGCGCTCACCTACTTGTACATATTCCATGACAAGGGAACGGTCTCGAACGCGTCGGCGAATTAGCGCTAAATTGAAAATGATGGTTTCTACAAAACCATCTCGAGGTCCACGGACAACACGCTCAATATCCGGTTCTTGAGGAGAGCGGATTGGATATTCACGAGCATCAATGAGAATCGCTTTTTGATACCCTTCTACAATTATTGCCGTTTGTCCAGCAAGAACCTGGGCAATCGCTTCTTCTAAATCCTCTGTGCTATTTGTTTCTACATGAGGAATAAAGGTTTGAATAAGCTTTTCGATAGCATTATTTTCATAATCCTCTGGTTTTCGCTTTTCAAGTTCTCTCATAATTAGGAGGAGAATATTTGCTTGTGCAAATCCATCAATCAAGAACATCGCAA
>JAIMAD010000440.1 GCA_023512145.1 Bacillus sp. (in: firmicutes)
GATGATATGTGGCTGCAATCTGAAAAGTTTTTAACTAAGCATGGAGCTAACACATTTAAAGTGGTTATCCAACTGGGTTCGATTCTAGCTGTGGTCATCACCTTTAAAGATCGATTTATCGATTTATTAGGGTTAGGACGCTTAAAGAACCAGGAAGTCAGCAGCGGAGGACGCCTTAAATTAACACAAGTTATTGTGGGTTTAATTCCTGCAGGTATTTTAGGCGTTCTTTTTAACGACTATATTGATGATCACTTATTTTCAACAGCAACTGTTCTGATTGGTTTAGTTATTGGTGCTATCTTAATGATTTTGGCAGATTACTTTGGTCCAAAAAATCCGCCAGTAGAAACGGTTGACCAAATAACTTATAAGCAAGCGTTGACGGTTGGATTGGTGCAATGTTTTTCCTTGTGGCCAGGATTCTCCCGCTCTGGTTCAACAATATCAGGTGGTGTGCTGATGGGAATGAGCCACCGTGCTGCAGCTGATTTTACCTTTATTATGGCAGTTCCAATTATGGCTGGAGCGAGTTTTCTATCCTTGTTAAAAAACTGGCAATATATGACGATGGATGCCCTCCCAATATTTATTGCCGGATTTATCAGTGCCTTTGTGTTTGCTTTACTCTCGATTAAGTTTTTCCTAAAGCTGATTAATAAAATAAAGCTTTTGCCATTTGCGATATACCGCATCATATTGGCCTTCGTTATCTATGTTGTGTTCTTTTGATTTGATGGGCAGTTTACTTTAAAAAGTAAGCTGCTTTTTTTATTCTTACACGGAGAGGTCTAGTCCAAACAAGCGTTAAACAGATGCATGCCCTTTTTGTTATTACAAAAAAAATTTTGTCTAAAATGTGACAAATCTAACGGTAATTAAATTGACAAGCTGATAAACTGAAGATATCAAGGAAGGGAGGGATCCATTTTTGTTAATTATTCCGACTTATATTGGGTTATGGTTATTGCAAATAATTTGTATTTTATTTCCAATTGTTATATATCATTCCTATTTTCGCAAACGGTTTATTCATAAAAATGTTCAAATGAAAATCTTTACTGTCCTGAATGGACTATCAATCATTATCTGCATGACCTTCCCAGTTTCTATTAATGAGGGCTACCTTTTAGACTTTCGTTTTATTCCATTGATAATTGCATTTATATATGGTGGATATAAGGTGGGTCTGTCCCTATCTATTCTATTAATTGGATATCGGTTTGTACTTGGTGGAACGGGCTTTTATCTTGGTGGATTATGGATGACGGTTATATTGCTAATAGCTTTTTGGTTTATTCTGCCCCGCGCAGAAAAATGGGGTATTAAATGGCGGGCAATGTATCCGTTAATCATATTAACCATATCTCTCGTTATTTTTGCTCTTGGAACCCAATTTTTAGATGATTATACGTTTTCACTAGCTGAAATACAGCTATGGTTTTGGTTTTCAATTTTAAACTTTTTAACCTTTTGGGTTCTCGTCCATCTCCACAATTCCTTCAAAGAGATGGAAGAAATCAGTGAAAAAGTGATTCAGTTTGAAAAAAATCACACTATCAACCATTTACTTGTATATATTTCACAGCAGATGTTATCACCATTAAAATCAGCCAATTGTTTTTTGGAATTAATGGAACAAGAGCCGTTGACCAAGCATCAATCTCTTCAATTAATACAGGCAAAAAGTGAATTAATTCAAGCTGAACGTTGTTTAGAACATTATCTAATGTTTATGGATGACAAATGGAAAGAACAAAAGGATATGAGTTTTGTGAAAGAATTACTGAATGTGGTTCAATTAATGAAATCATATGCCCAAATCCAGCAAGTGGAGCTTATTTACACGTCAACTGCGGAAGAGGATGTTTCTATTAAGGGTGATCCGTCAATGTTACGTTTTGCTCTATTGAATATTATAAAAAATGGGATTGAGGCATGTTCACCAAATGGACGTGTCAATATATATCTCCATGAAATGCTAAAAGATGTTTATATTGTCATAGAAGATAATGGCATCGGCATTCCGAAACAAGTCCTCTACCAGTTAGGAAAACCACTTTCTTCGGGTAAGGTGAATGGAACTGGATTGGGACTAGCCTCTACTTATAAGATAACAGAATCAATGGGTGGTAGAATAGAGGTAGAATCAGTTGAGAACAATGGCACTGTATTCAGCTTATACTTTCCAAAATGGTCATCAATCGAGGTGTGACATTCCTGATTGTAAATATAGTTATACCCAATTCTACCGACTAATAGAAAAATCAAAATGAAACTGGCGGGAAAGAAAATACTTTTCTTTCCCGCCAGTTTTTTGTTTATCTAAAAGTTTAGATGGGCGCCTTTGTTGCAAAAGAGTTAATTAAGAGCTTGTGGGATGTTCAGAACTTTTGCGCCGTTTTTAGAGAAAATCGGGGTAATCACTGACAACTCCGTCAATCTTAAATTGCTTTAATATTCGAATTTCTTTCTTTTTTTTGACTGTCCAAATAATGGTTTTAAAGCCATGGTGGTGAATTCGTTTAAGAAGTCGCTTATTTACCATGGTGATCTTCGGGTTTACATAGGTCGCATAGCTGGCAAAAGATTTCAAATCTTTTGTTGAGAGTCCATTGACTCCTCTATTCTTCACCAAAATTCCGATGGGGACATCGGGAAGGAGTTCATGGAACCGTTTCATGGAGTTCCGGTCAAAGGATTGAACAATGACCTGATTATTTTCACCTGAGGTAATTCCTCTTTGCATTAGTTCATTTGCTACTTTTTCTTCGATTTGTGGATATAAGGATGGTTTTTTTAACTCGATTAATAAGCAGGTATTTCCTGCAAACACATCTAAGAATTCACTGAAAGATGGTATTTTTTCGCCTGCGAATATCGGATTAAACCAACTTCCAGCATCTAGTGCTTGAATTTCTGCTAAGCTAAGATCCCTCACTCTCCCTTTTCCGTTCGTTGTCCGGTTCACAGTTGGGTCATGAATAACAACTAATTCACCGTCCTTTGTCATCTGTACATCGATTTCTAGGTACTCAGCGCCTAAGTCTATGGCTTTTTTGAAGGATGCAAACGTATTCTCTGGGCAGTATCCGGCTGCCCCACGGTGGCCAATTTTCATGAAGGCAGGGCTATTTGTATTCCGAGTCAAGCCGTTGTCGATTCGAAAAGCTGCCCTGAAAATAAAATATGAATTTATCATAATATTTTTCAAATGATCAGCCCTCTCCACAGTTATTTGTGCCAATGGTAAGAAAAACAGGAGCGATTGTCAACTTTATTGGATTGGTTAGCAACTAATGGCTGAATCCAGTTCAACATGTTAAAGATAACAGATATCATTAAAATAAATGGGCTTATTCTTTTTTTTCAAAACTGAGTAACATGGATATGTGTCTATCGCACATTTAAACTAGGTGAATAGGATATATGGAATTCAAAAAAGGAGGTAATGTAAATGTCTGGTGCAGTAGGTGGCTATGGCGGCGGATTTGCCCTACTTGTCGTTTTATTCATATTGTTAATCATTATCGGGGCTTCTTGGGGTTGCTGTTTCTAATAAAATAACAAGGAGGAAATAATATGCACGCGTATGGATATGGTGGTTGTGGTTACGGTGGAGGAGTAGGCTACGGCGGTGGCTTTGCATTAATCGTCGTTTTATTTATTCTTCTCATTATTGTAGGTGCAGCTTGCTTTAGGTAAAAATAGATAAGGTTTAACAAAAAAACCCGCTTACTTAATCAAGCGGGTTTTCCTGTGTAGAAATGGTGGAACCTCTCCATTTGCTAAAGGCATCTAATTCTGTTGCTAACTTTTTAACAGTATAACCAATCACAGCAG
>JAIMAD010000441.1 GCA_023512145.1 Bacillus sp. (in: firmicutes)
GAGGTTTCTTTTGGGAGGAATACGTTCATGCTCATTTCTCCATCACCGTAAGGCAGAGAAACAGCTTGGAAGTTTTCGGTTTCCAGATAAGCCAATTTTTCATTAAGAGTCATTAGCGGCATATCTTTTGTGGTTCCGTCTGCTAAAAAAAATGTCCGGTTCTCTGTTTGTTTTTTATCAAACTCGTACTTCCAATCTCCTTTAAAATAAATTGCGTTAATGAGTAGTGCCACTAAATCACCATCTAAAGGAGAATCTACAATTTCTTCGATTTTATCATTCGTCGCTTTCTTAACCCACTCATTGATCATTTTGGGAGACTGACTATCATAGATATCAATTTCCTGGATTTCAGCATTAAAATAATCTCTGTTATTCTGTGCAAAATCGGTCTGAAAATGATACTCTTCGTTTAACCAAATTGAGTTAGCGACATTCAATTGAATTTGCTTTGAGTCTCTATCAAGCATAGACATCAATGATGCATTTGCTTGATTTAACTCGTCTACATCCATGCCATCATTCTGCAAAACCTTGGTAATTTCTGTTTTCGTGACCCCGTCAGCTCCGTTATAGACCATCGACAAGGCCATGAATAAACTCGTAGGGGAAATGAACGTGTTGCCATTTTTATCAGCTTCTACTTCCGACAACAGTTCCCATCCCAATTGATTAGTGAGTGGAATCACTTTTTGATATTCATCTTCTTTAAAGTCTACATCGCTGGAAATTTTCAAACTTCCAGGGTTAATTCCCGTTCCACAGCTCGCTAGCAAAAGCAAGAAACTGACTAGTATCAGTGGAGCTACTAATTTATTCAAGTTTCATCACCGCTCTTTATTACTACAGACTGCAATAACCGAGGAAAGGTTTCAGCATTTCCAATCTGAGTTGTATACAAAAATACCTAAGTTTTTGATTAATGATAAACTAAATACGGAAAGAGTCTAGAACCCATTTTAGTTGCAATGCATGAATGGCATTTGTTCCTTATGGAAAATCATTCATATGGATTCAAATGCTGTTAATATTTTTGGTACTATGTTACGTTAAAGTGCGTACTCATATAAACCAAATCAACTAACACATACTTCAAAAGCGGAGGTTTTAAAATGAAAGTAGTAGCAATTGTCGGTAGTATTCGAAAGGATTCCTTAAATAAAAAATTAGCCGAATATATAAAATCTCGCTATAGTAACAAATTGGATCTTGAAATTTTAACATTAAATGATATCCCCATGTACAATCAAGATATCGAAAATGATCCACCACAAGCGGTTGTTGATTTCAAAGCAAAAGTAAAAGCAGCTGACGCTGTTTTATGGCTAACACCTGAATATAACGGTACGGTTCCAGGCGTTTTAGTAAACGTAATTGACTGGTTATCACGTGTTGATAAAGTCATGATTGGTAAACCATCAATTGTGATGGGTGCTTCAATGGGTATTTTAGGAACGGTGAAAGCACAAATGCATTTACGTGATATTTTATTTGCTGGTGGCGTTGGCTCACCGGTACTAATTGGCAATGAAGTTTATGTTGGTTCAGCACATACTAAATTCAATGCTAAAGGTAGCTTAACAGACGAAGGAACTGTGAAATTTTTAGATTCTGTTATCGACAACTTCATAACTTGGATGAAAAAATTTCAATAATCATGCTTAAGGGGCTGTCCTCAAAAGTCTAGTTTTCACTGGCTTTTGGACAGCCCCTTGCCTATTTTGTCTATACACGGTATAAGTCATCCTACGTAACCTATGTTTACATATTTTGAGTAATGAACATTCCATTTCTGTAATCTCTATATGCTTGGGTTATTTCTTCTTCTGTGTTCATAACAAACGGCCCACGCGCTACCACAGGTTCTCCCAGAGGCTCCCCCGCAAATAATACTAAGCGCAGTTTTTCATTCGCAGTAACGGTTATACTACTCATGTTCGATTCATCCGCTGCCCCTAACCATAACGCTTGCCCTTTTTTAGCTTCCACTTTATTTTCTCCAAAAGTACCACTTCCATCTAACACATAGATGAAACCATTGTAGCTCCCTGGTAGGTCTTGACTGATTGTAGCGCCACTCTCAACAATTATTTCTACAAATATAACTGGTACATAATTTAGGGTATCGGACACAACATCCCCTGATGAACCAGAATATACTCGGATTAATGCACCTTCCTCCTGACGAACTGGCATATCTTTTGCATGCATGTTTTGATATCGGGGCTCTGTCATTTTATCCTTACGGGGTAGGTTCACCCAAAGTTGAAGAAGATGGACAGATTCACCATCGGCAGGGGATTCATTATGGACGACCCCTCTTCCTGCCGTCATCAATTGAAGATCACCTTTTTTTAGTATTCCGCCACCTCCAGTCGCACTATCATAATGATTAATCGTCCCATCGATTATAAAGGTAATGGTCTCGATTCCACGATGCGGGTGCACATCAAATGCGCCCTTTTCAAATTTATCTTCCATTAATAATAAAAACGGATCATACTCTTCCCAGTTTCCCGGTTCAAGAATTGGACCTGCGATATGAATAGGACTAATTGTTCGTTCGTTAACAGTCCATATTTTTTTAATAGAACGGCGTTTACCATTTTCTCTTTTCATTTTCATAGACCTCCATTTTAATACAAGTAAATCATTTTGATTAATTATATAAGTATGCACTTAATAGTGGCACAGTATATTAAAAGATACTAACAGAGGGAATGGGGTCCTTGAAATCATTCCCTAGCGTGATTAGTTCACCTGAAAGTCGCTACTCGCTTTTACTTCTCCATTAACTAACACATGCAACGAGTGGAGACCGGGATAATGTTTCCGTGTTGTCATATTTTTAAAGGATTGTTTTCTTGTGAAAGGTCTGATTAGTCCGTCTTCAACAATCGTTTCGGTGATTTGGAAAACTTTCCTATTTTTATTGCCGTTATTTTTCACATAATCAATTGCATATTCTAATCGTACCTTAGTCTCTGTTTCAGCTACCAGATCAAATGAGAAAATGAGCTCCTCCCCCATTGATATAGCAGCTTTATGTAGAGATACGTTTCTAATATGAAGTTTATCGCTCGCCTTATATCCAAATAATGCAAGCATATCACGATATCCCTGCTTTAGCAGCGAGCGGGAGGCATGGCGTAGAATCCAATCACTTCGTTTATCTTTCCCTTGCCATTTCTCCACGATTTGCGTAATGGCAACAGGGTCAATTCGGGAGATATCATTTAGATGATTTGCCACACTTTTTCTGACATACAAGGAATCATCCTGAAACAGGGACTCCAGGAGGGTGATGAATTGAAGCGGATTTTCTTTTAATGAAGGGACCGAACTTCCCCATGGCAATCTTGGCCTTGATCCTTCGCTTGCAAGCCTTCTCACATGTTCATTCTCACTTTGTGCCCAATTCCGAATTTCCTTCTTCAACCGATCTTGATCAGCGATGATAAACGGGCGAACTGCAAATTCTGATGTGGAGAATGGTGTGAAGAATTCTAATGCTTCCATCGATTTTTTCCAATAATTTAGCCCATATTGTTCAACATAGTCGGGAAAGATTATACCTGCTAATCCGCCAAAGGAGGGAGCAGTTTGATAGAGAATATCCACTGCCTCTTCGTATGTTTTAGGTAATGATACCTGCATGGCTGTAGAAATTCGTCTAACCCGTTGTTTAAACTCCAGGACTTCCCAGTCATTTAGGTAAACCGCTTCTTGAAATTCCTTCTCTTTAAAATTAGCACAATTCTTCTTTAAGGTTATTGACAGTTGATTGATAAATTGCTCGTTAAATATATCTTTTACTTTCCCCATTTTACCCACCTCATTG
>JAIMAD010000043.1 GCA_023512145.1 Bacillus sp. (in: firmicutes)
CATTTGACGGAAGTATTCGGGATTGTCTCCCCAAATATGTGCCACCATCGGCTGTTCGTCTTCTGTAAAAATTAAACGGCCACGTACACTTTTCATACCTTCTGGATGACAATAGCTATCCGAGTTTGTAAACTCTGTGAAAAATACATCTGGTCCACCGGCTTCGCTTACCACGTGACGAAAAACAACATCTGTCACATCTTCCATTGGTGCAAGTACAAAAAATGGTCGTGGTAAATCACGCCAAAAATTATCTATCATTTCAAACTCAAATCCTCTCACTATGGATAAAACTTCAAACTCTCGGTCAAAAAATATAAAGCCAAATGTTCCACTTCTTTTACACTTATATCATGCTTAATAACTTATTATCAAACACAAGTACATTTGGACATTGATAATTTGTGAAAAACTATTGTGAAAATCACTAATATTTATTTTAACGAAAATCGGTCCTGAATGGTATTTTTATATACAAAAAAGCAGATGGTTTTGTTATCTATATCAACTGCTTTACTATTATACCAACTCCAACAACAAGACCGCTTCACAATGCGCGGAGTCTATGAGGCAACATAGGTGATGTTGATGTAAAAAGCATCCCCTTGCTTCTACTCGTATGACCGCCAACATAGAAGAAAAGACCTCCCAACAGTTTAGCAAACTGATGAAAGGCCTTCTTTTTTAGTTTAGATTTTTTGTCGATTAACGCGGACAAACTCTCGGACAAGTTCGTCCGAATATCAGTCGAAACCCTGATATAAAAGGGTTTTAAAGCACTACTTACATCATGCTGCCCGTATGGTGAGAGTGTGTAATATCTTTAACGTTGTGTTCCAAAAGTGAGGTATATCAAGGTTTTGCTAAATATGCGGAGTAACATCTTTAATGTGAATTTACTTTTTATCACGAACTTGCGTTAGCAAAATGTTAGCATTTTAGTGATTTTAAATAAACCATAAACGTTTGTTAAGACTACACATATTACATGTGTCGAGTGTATGTGGCAACATATGAGATGTTGTTGGGTATTATTTATGAATAAAGTATTGTATATAATCTGCTTTTTTAGGATTGATGCTTTTTCATTAAAGCCCTCGCTAGTTTAAGTGCAACGGTTCACAATCTTTTTTTATAGAGAGCATTCTGGAAATTTCCCCTGGATAAAAAAAGAAACACTTTTTTGTAAGCGTTTGATATTCGGATCACATTACATTCTACTATCAATTATTACTATTTTCTCAAGGTTTGTAATGCACCACTCCATGCTATAACTTGGTCAAGCATCAAATTGAATTATTAAGATGTAATTCAGCTGGTTTAAATGTTTGTTTCTAAAATGACCAACGGTCTCCTTGAAGGCATCAATAGTTTAGTTCAAGCTGTCAAACGTAAGGCCAAGGGATACAGGACAACTAAAAACTTTATTGTGATGATCAATGCAACAGCCAATAAATTAATAATCAAGGTTGAGCCACATAAGCAAGGGTAGGTTTACCTACAAAGAAAAAGAATGAGTAACAGTATGGAGCCATGCATCGCTCCAACTGAACTCCCTCCCTTGTCCGGTTTTAAGTTTTATCCTACTAATATCAGGCCTACTAAACTATTAAATGATATAGACATCCGGACCTAGTACGTTGTTTTACCAACACTAAATGGCGAAGAGCCTTATTCTAAAAAAAACAGAAAAAGGACAAACGAAAATACTCCGCTTGTTTTTCTAAGCTTTAAAGAGCTTACATCAGAAGTTATAGATAGATTAATCGAGCGAGTGGAATTTTAAGAATATGCGAGATAATAAACCTTTTAATGGGTCTAACTTAGACAGAACAGTCCAATATTTATTATAAAAAGATAGAAACTATCTCTTACAATTTTGAGATAGCCTCTTTCATACAAATGAACTTTTAATTATATCAGGGTAGCAGATGCCTCTTTTCCCTTTTTATAATAGGTTTCCATTACATCTTTTGGAACCATACTACCTCCTGTTGCCCAAGCGATATGTGTAACATTTTTTATTTTATTTTTTAAGTTGTTATTCTCTATATACTTTTGTCCGGCTTCATCTCTGAATAATTGAATTGGACCATGCATTCCAGCTAATGCAGAAGGTTCTAATTTAATATTTTCTGAGTCGGATAACATACTTAAAAGTATATATAACTGCTCATCATTTACAGTAAATGATCCACTTATTAGGTTTTCTAATGTTTTCCCTACGAAACCTGAAGCTCTTCCAACCGCGAGCCCATCTGCATCAGTAAAGTTATCAATGCCAAAATCTTGTACCGATACTTTATCATGCATACCTGTCATTAATCCTATAACCATACATGGAGAATGTGTTGGTTCGGCAAAAAAGCAATGTACATTATCCTTGAAAACTAACTTTAACCCAAATGTTACCCCACCAGGTCCGCCACCAACTCCACATGGAAGATAAACAAATAATGGATGATTCTCATCTACAACTACATTAATTTCTTCTAATTGCTTTTTTAATCTATAAGCTGCTACAGCATATCCTAAAAATAAGTTAGTCGAATTTTCATCATCAATAAAGTACATGTTTGGATCAGCTTCTGCTTGTTTTCTACCTTCCTCTACTGCCTTACTATAATCTGATTCATACTCAATTACTGTAACACCCTTGCTTCTAAGGAGGTCTTTCTTCCATTGTTTTGCGTCAGCTGACATATGAACAAAAACCTTAAACCCTAATTGTGCACTCATTATTCCAATACTAAGTCCTAGGTTTCCAGTTGATCCTACTGCAATAGAATACTTAGAGATGAACTCTCTAAATTTATCACTATCCATAATTGAATAATCATCTTTTATTGTTAGCATGTTATTCTCAATAGCTAAATCTTCTGCATGTTTTAAAACCTCATAAATACCGCCTCTTGCTTTAATTGACCCCGAAATAGCAAGATGACTATCACATTTCAGCAATAATTGACCTAGGATTTCTTGATTATATGTCTTTGCTATATTACTTTGCATATTAGGAATTGGAACAATAGGTGATTCAATAATTCCATTTGTTTTTTGTGTTTCTGGAAAAACCTTAGCTATATATGGGGCAAATCTATTTAATCTTTCTTCTGCATCTTCTACATCCTTCTCTGATAAAGAAATCTTTTTTATAGCATCTGTAAATTTTTCATATTTAGAATTTGTCCAAAACACTTCGTCAGTTGAAATAATCTTGCTCATTAAAGGATACTTCTCTTCCCATTCCTTTATGGTTTTTCCTTGAATTATCTTATTTTCCATGCAAACCCATCTTCCTTCTATCATTTATTTATCTAAAACTTTCCGTATATTCATTAAAATATACGATTATGATATTTGGATTGCCAAAATGTTTTTGGTGATTAAGATTCAGCAGTTTATCCTAGGTAAAAGTATTTACTACTCTTAAAATATCCAGTAATGATCATTAATTAATAGATGTTATCCTGTTCCCTTTATAAAGCACATAACATTGGGCAATGTGTAAGTAATAAACCAATTCACAATGTTATTAAAATGAATTGATTTATTACTTTAAGCCTGTACATCTTTAAAATATGAGTTTAGTCCAAAGAAATTAACTTATTCGTTTCTTATCTTGATTTTTTATAGGGCAACTACATGAGCTAAAAGTAATACCCCCCCAAGTGCAACAACCGATGCAATAATGGTTGCAGCAGTGAAGCTCTTAAACGCATCTGGTAATGATAATCCAAAAAATTCTTTTACAAGCCAGAAAGCAGAATCGTTAACATGACACCATCCAATAGCCCCAGCACCAATAGCTAGAACCATAATTTCTGGACTCAAATGTGGATAAACGGCCATCAATGGAGCTACTATACCCGCAGCACTTATCATGGCTACCGTAACAGATCCAATAGCAAGATGTAAAATCGAGGCTACTAGCCAAGCCAGAATAATTGGGTTCATATGTAAAGATGTCATAATATCAGATAACTCTTTACCTAACCCACTAGCAATTAAAAGGGCATTAAAAGCACCGCCACCACCAATTATCAACAAAATGCCTGCAATTGACTTAAATCCTTCCTCAGTAAGAGATAATAGATCTTTCATCTTTAGACCACGAGAAAGTCCTAGTGTATAATAAGCTACAAATACTGAAATAAGTAAAGCGGTAATTGGATTACCTAAAAATGTAACAAGATTGTAAGACATAGAATCTTTTGTAAGAAATATTACACTTATTGTTTTTACTACCATTATGAGTAAAGGTAATAAGATAGTAAATAAGGTAATTCCAAATCCAGGAAGCTTCTCATCTGGCGTTGGAGCTTTTACTTCTGATTCATTAAATTCTCCAGTACTACACTTTCTACTGATGAACCTAGCCCAGATTGGACCAGCAATGATTGCAGTAGGTGTTCCTATAAGAAGTGCATATAAAATAACTTTCCCAACATCAGCTTTCATAATATTGGTAATAGCAAATGCCGCCGGATGTGGAGGTACCATTGAGTGTACGACCATCAGAGATACAGCCAAAGGAATTCCAACTTTGGGGGGAGCTCAAACGTTCTTCAATTTAGCTTGTTTCTACAACACGATTACACTTCCATTTCATCCCCTGGCTAGTCACTCTCATATATCCGATTCAAACCACCTGTGATATGATGACAGAATAATAAAGTGTGATTTTAATCAAGGGGTGTTTAATATGTATCAAGAGACACATAAGATTGATTTAGTGCAAAAGGTTTTAAAAAACTGGAAAGGCTTTTTCATCCCATATGAGATGGCGTTATATGAGTTGAAGAGTGATTTCAATATTATTGATCTTGAATGGAAATCGAAATACGGATACTCTCCCATTGAGCATATGAAAACACGCATGAAAACTATTATGTCATTGGTTGAGAAGATTGAAAATAAAGAAATACCGCTGACTCAAGAATCTATTAAACAAGAAATACGAGATATTGTTGGAGTACGAATTATCACTAGCTTTATTGATGATGTATATTTGCTGAAGGAACATATCGAGCAGCGTGAAGATATTCGCATGATTAGAGTAAAAGACTATATTAAAGAACCTAAAAAGAGTGGCTACAAAAGCCTTCATCTTGTTGTAGAAACGCAAGTCATCTTATCTAATGAAGTGATATGGGTTCCCGCGGAAATCCAAATCCGAACATCCGCTATGGATTTTTGGGCATCAACAGAACATAAACTCAACTATAAATATCCAGGTGAATCGATACCGGAAGAAGCTCAAAAACAATTAATTGAGCTATCCAATGCTTCCTCGTTACTGGACAAAGAAATGTCTAAATTAAGAATTCAACTACTATCTAGTGAAACAGATTCAAATGGATAAATAATGAAAACAGAGAAAATCTACTTGATAGGTTTTCTCTGTTTTTTGTTATTTCTATAATAGTTCTTAATTGTTCTTAAGAATCTATATATTAAAGAATCCTTACAATCGAATACAGAGTCTGTCAACGATTCTCTTGGGATCTTTGCTTATTTCATCCATAAATGACTTAACCGCAGCTCGTATTCCTTCTACGGATGAGAAAAAAACATTATAAATGACCGACTTTTTTAACCAGCCCCAAAGTCCTTCTACAATGTTAAGCTGGGGGCTGTAAGGAGGTAAAAAGACGAGTTCTACTTGTTCCACATGTTGCTGTAAAAATGGTTGAATTAGTTTGGCATGGTGAATACGTGCATTATCCAAAATCATGATGGTTTTCCCTTTGGGGTATTTTACGACAATATTCTCCAAAAAGCTTTGGAACACTTGCGCATCGTATTTCTCGTGTTCTTCCCAGTAGATTTCACCGGATTCATAGTCTACTGTAGCGAGTAACTTGGAACCCTGGTGCTTCCCATAAGTCGGAATCTTTTTTTGCTGGCCCTTGGGAAACCAGGTGCTTGCGATTGCTTGATAGTCACGAATCATGCTCTCATCTTCAAACAAGATTCGATCAATTTCGCACTCAAGTAATTTTTTTTAACCCTTCCAATTCTTGTTTGAATGCTTCCTGCTTTTCGGGATCAGCTTTAGCGAGTGTATAGGTCGGTCTCGTGTGGCTGAAACCAAGGCGATAAAGGAGCGTACGGGTCCCTTTTTCTGAAAATCTAACGTCAAACTCCTGTTTGATCCACTTGTTAATCAAACCCGATGTCCAGTTCATGTTGGCTGGGAATCCCACATCAACGGGTGTTTTTTCGACAATAGTCTTGGACAATTGCTGCTCTTGTTCGAATGTCAAAAGGGGCGGTCTTCCGGATTTCGGTGCCTGTCACGACCCGATTAATCTTGTTTCTCGAATTGTTCCACAGGGGCTCATATTCTTTAACATAATCTTCGACTGCAATTTTGGCAGCTTCATAAGTGTCTGCAACTTTGCTTATAATTTCTTTTTGTAAAGAGCCATCTGGTCGGAAGAAGTACGTAACCTTTTTATACTTTAGTGCCGTAGAATCATACTGTATAGATGAAGTAATGCGATTTCCTTGTCCATATTGATTTTCTAACAGTATTTTACCTGATTGGTTAACCGACTTTAACAGATTTCCATTTACATCATTCGAATAAGTTAATGTTTCAGTCCCTTTTGTAACTGTCTTAAGGAACCCTTCCGGTGAGTAAGTGTATGATTTTTGACCAACCCAAGGGTTCGTAGCCCTTAGAATTTGTTCCTGGTTGTTATACGAATAAGTTTCTGAGAAAAGGACTGTTGTGGTATCCTTTTTCCTAGTTTGAATAGATGTCATCTTCTCATTCGGACCATAGTCCATATCAACAGTAAGACGAGGACCTTTAATTAAATCTTTTTGTTCTGAAGCAGTATACGTCATGTTGTACTGTTCATTACGTGGGGTTATGACTTTTGTTGCCAAATCATTTTCATTAAACTCGATTGTTGTCGTACCCAACGCCGAACGGACTATTTCAGTATTTTCGTCATCTTTATATTCTTTTACTGTCACCATTCCATTTTGTGAATTTTGTTCACGAGTAAAACGGTTATTTGCATCATATTCATAAGTGCTTTCTGATCGTACAAACGGGTAGGTAACTCCCGATTGAGTTGTGTTGGACGATTCATCATAAATCCATTTTTTAATGAGATTACCATTTAAATCGTACAAGAATCGGACATCTGATTTTTTAAAGGATGTAGCATCAGCATTATAAAACTTTGACAATTCCTGAATCAAGCTGCCAAGTTCGCAACGCCGAAGTCATCCTTTAATCTTTTTGAATTAGTTATTTCAAGAATAGAGGCGTCAATAGTAAAAATCTGGAATCCCCTAAATTTCTTACCGTAGTTTTCCTTATAATACCAATCAACGATGGCATCAAATAACTTTATAAATGCTTCCGGTTTATTTTTCTTTCTAGCCTCAGAAAATCCTTGTTTACTAATACTTTTACCCCCTCTTCCTATGAGCTTAAAATAGTCATCTAGCTCAATTTGAAAACTCTTCTTCACAAAATTCACCATAAAAAGAATTGTGCTAATAAAATCCACTTTGTTTTTCCTTTCACGTGTAAAATACGTTGGCTTAGAACGCGATTCACACATGAAAATAAAATCATGTAGGACATTTCGTGTTACCTCTACAGCTTCTAGAAACTTACTTTTCCCCATAAAAAATCACCACATATCATTGGTATACCAAAAAATGGTATTCAAGATGATTATTGCGGTGATTTCAAAAGGTCCAGGGTCTTTATTTTTATTTTCAAATTTATGACATTTTAACATGATTACATTTTTTGGAATCTTAAGTTGATGACATTGGGTCTGACCCTAATGCAGTGATGGTACACGGTATCAGTGAACTGCCCTCTAGGTTCCGTGCTAATACTCCATAACGACCATATCCCAGTATTCGATGGATGGAAGCTTAAATAATATATCTCCATCTTTAGCTGTAAAAGACAACTCTTCAGGAAGTCCCCCGGAAATATTAGGAGATGCCATCCATATTTTTTTAGGAATCTCTTTTTCCTTCACTATAATTTGAATGTTTTCTTTTTTAGCCGGTCTTACCTGAGTACCGTCCGTATCACGCCATTCCATATTTGTTGCGCTGGTAAAGTTAAGGAAGTGTAGAATTTTGCGATGTTCCTTTTGCTTTGAAAAAGTCCATATCTTACCTTGTTCGGCATTTAAAGACAAAGAAATATCCGAAGAAGTCTGAATTGGAACATTAGCCTCTGTAACGTCATCTCTAAGCAGATTTTGATAAGCAACAAGAAAGTCATAATATGAAATTAATTGATTTCGCAAAGATTCGCTCATTGTTAACTGATTATGAGGAAAATATTCTTGAGAAAGCATATGCTCCCCAAGCTCTAAATGAGAGCCTCCGGAAGCAAAGATCACACTATCACTCAATAAGATGCCCGCTTCGTTAAACTCTCCTTTTGAATTTGAATGAATGTAGTTCATATACGCGGCAAGGACCGTATTTTTCGTTTGATTTGAATCAATCCCATTTTCATCAATAATTCTTTTTAAATCACCGAAATACTTATACGGATCCCATACCTCAGTATAGAGAAAATCGACAGGGCTTTTAGCAATTTCTGCTTGTCCGTATTGATTCACCGCATTCATCACGATTCGCTTTGATTGAGTTTGGAATTTAATATTTTGTAAAAATGGCCCGAAAGCTTGGTCGATCTGAATGGGGTCTCCATGTTCATTAAATACTTTACCGCGACTTCCGAGCTGGTCGATATGCCATCCGTCAAAATTTAAATATTTATACAAATTTTTCTGCTCGTTTATGATGTATCGCTGCCATCCAGGATGATTTGGGTTCGTCAGTAAGACATTACTTTTCCAATTGTCGGGAAGAGGGTGGGAATCAATGGTTTCTCTCCCCTTATCACGGTATAAGTACCAATCAGCATCCACACCATCCTGAAATGCATTTTCAAACGTGCCATACAACAAATTATAAGCCATTGCTTTCATATTCAATTGATGGGCACCCTTTATATAACGCTGAATCGTGTTCCAGGAAGTTTGTCTGTTTGCGATGTCTTCCCAGTGGTCAGAGGGTACATCCCCATTCATTTTTAAGGGCTGATGATGTTTATAATGAAAATCATAAAATTGTAAACCATTAATATGAAATCGATTCACTTCTGCTAAATGCGCATTTATTTCTGCCAGCGGTTTATCTGCAAACTCCGATAAAAATCCATAGCGAGGAAATTTTGACCAATCGCTTGAAACATCCACTCCGATGGTTGAAGTGATTGATGGAGTTGAAAGCGTATATACTTTAATTAAATACCCCTGAAAATCTTGATAAGGCAGATTAATTTTCGCATTGAAACGGCCGTTTTGTACGTGAAACGTTTCTTCCTTTATTTTGCGTTGTAAATGAAAGTACTCTGCTTTAACATCTCCTGTAAAATGTTGGTCATTGAACAAACCAGTCATGGCGATTTCTTCGCCAGGAGCATAAGCGGCGGCATTTGTCTTCAAAGTCAAGCGGTTTTGCCGAACATTCTTCTCTTTCTTTTCTAAAAGGGAGTTTTGTCGAGTCGGCTCTTTCTGGATATCTTTCGTTAAATAAACCGTAATAAGGACACTCAACGCTGCTAATAGGCCGAACAAAAGCATGATCTTTTTCTTCATGTTATCTCCTTACTAAAAAGGGACTAACGGCAGCGTTAGTCCCTTTCAGAATTACTGTACTTTAACAGCTTTGGTTTCTTCAACAGGAATTGAAACATAGAGTGTTTTTGTTCCTGCATCAAAGAAAAATGAGCGTTTCGTTGTGTTTACTGCTTCAAGAGAATCTACAGCCGTGTATTTTTGATTAGCTGCATTAACTTTTCTTGGCTGTTCTACATTGTTTAGCTTTAAAGTGTATTGCTGGATGTTCGATTGGTAATTCTTCTTAAGGTTTTGCTTATCAAAACGAATTTCATTATTCTTGCGTTCAACTGTAAATTTCGTTTCATTGAACTGACCCTTTTGGTAGTTTAGGCTCTTCGCATCGTCTTCATAGAAAACATATTCTGCTTTATCTGAAACGTACGTGTCGAGCGTTAAGTTAGTCAACTTATTTTGGCCAGTGTACTGCTGAATTTCACGAGTTGGGATGATGCTGTTCTTTTTCACAAAAATCGGCATCGTATCAAGTGGAGCGTCAACGGTAATCGTTTGACCACCTTGGTACTCTGCTTTCGTTTTAAAATCTACCCATGTTTGGCCTTGTGGCAGGTAAACTTTACGAGAAGTTTGTCCTTCGTTTATAACAGGAGCAAGCATCATGTTATCGCCGAACATGTATTGATCGCTGATGTTATACGTGTTTGGATCTTCCTGGAAGTGATAAACCAATGGCTGCTGAACTGGCTTACCTGTTACAGTTGCATCATGGAAAGCGTTGTATAGGTATGGAAGTAACTGATATCTCATTTCGATGTACTTCTTAGAAATTTTCTCTACCTCTGGTCCAAATGCCCATGGCTCTTGACCTTGCTTCACAGCTGCTTTCGCATCACTATCATAGTGAATACGAGAGAAAGGAAGGAACGCTCCAACCTGCATCCAACGAGCAAATAGTTCTGGGTTTGGACGTGAAGCAAATCCGCCAATGTCATTACCAACGAATGCTACACCAGACAGACCAGCATTCATGTTCATTGGAATTGACATTTGCAAGTGTTCCCAGTTACTTACGTTATCACCTGTCCATAACGCTGCAAAACGCTGTGTACCTGCATACATATCACGTGTTAACACAAATGGACGATCGTTCGATTTGTACATAGTGAAGGCATTGTAAGTAGCTTCTGCTTCATCATGCCCATAAAGATTGTGATACTCAGTGTGCATGATCTTATTATCATTTGTTCCGAAATAATTGTCTAAAGGCATTGTGTGATTGAATTTACCGCCATCAAGGAAGACAGCAGGCTCGTTCATATCGTTCCAGATACCGTCAATTCCTTCATTGAATAAAACATCATGATTTTTTGACCACCAGTCGCGAACTTCCTTTTTAGAAAAGTCAGGGAAAGCAGAATCTCCAGGCCATACCGGTCCGATGAAAGGTGTTCCGTCCGCGTTTTTAGCCCAGAAATCATTTTTTGCGCCTTCTTGGTACATGCGGTAGTTCTCATCTTGCTTTACAGCTGGATCGTTGATGGCAATAGCTTTAAATCCAGGCATCGATTTCAATTTCTTAAGCGCTTTTTTGTATTCTTCGTTCCATGTAAATACGCGGAACCCATCCATATAGTCAATGTCAAAGTGCATCGTATCTAATGGAATTTTTTTATCACGGTAAGTTTGTGCAACATTCGTGATTTCATCTGCTGTATAGCCCCATTTACTTTGATGGAGGCCTAATGTCCATTCTGCCGGCATTTCCATTTTGCCCGTAATTTCTGTATACCGATTCAAGACATCGGATACTTCCGGACCGTACATAAAGTAATACGTTAATTTACCGCCGTTGGCATAGAAATAGTAGTAATCGTCTGATTCACTTGCCATTTCGAAGTTTGTGCGGTGTGTATTATCAAAGAAAATACCATACGCTTTTTTGTTTTTTAAACCCATAAAGAAAGGGATAGCCGTGTACACATATTTTGTATCTTTTGTATAGGAGTAGGCATCTGTATTCCAGTTCCCAATACTTTTGCCACGCTTATTTAAATCAAGGCCTGTTTGTTCACCAAACCCATAAAAGTTCTCGTTTTTGTCGGTTTTCTTGAAAACATACGGCTTTCCATCTTCATAGCCGGAAGTGCTACCGTTTTGCATGTAGTCTTCATTAATTACGTTACCTTGCTTATCAAGGAACTGAACGCCGAATAGCTGTTTTTTGATGTTTACCGTTAATTCATCTGTGGAAATAGTATAAGTATCTTTTGAGTCTCTTGCGTTAAAGGCAGGCGTTTTCCAATCCGTTTTGGCCACGCCGCGGGAAGTGTATTCCTTTTCCCCTTTTTTAACGACTGATACTTTTACTAGATCAGCTGCAAAAACGCGAATAAATGCTTCATGTGTGCCAAGATCAAACTTCACACCGTTAGGAAGCTTTTGTAGTGATTGAACAGAAAGCTTTTGTAGATTCTCTTTCTTTAATGGTGTATCTGCTTCTGGCTGGGTTACTGCAGCCATTGCACTTGATAATGTGGTTGAAAAAACAATCAATATCGCTAACGTAAAAATGATTGCTGTCTTCAACGCATGTTTGCTGGTTCTCATGTTTGCACCTCTTCTTTTTTTTACGAGTACGTGTATAGACAATACCCGAGGGTGAACCTCAGGTCAAAGAATTCAAACATTTGAAATCTGCAAAAGGCAGACAGTGACTTTGTACCTAAAGTCCTGTTATATAAGTTTTTGTAAGCAGTACCATTTTCCTGTAAGCATTCTCATCCATTGCAGAAAAACAGTTAATTTCTCCTATTAAAATACTGAATGTCATATATAGCGGGTAATATGGAGTGTTTTTTGTAATATATAGCGAAACCCCCATAAATAAAAGATTCTAACGTATATATGGCATTTTCAATCCCATAAGCTACTTAATCTATGACGAATTTTCAAATATCAATAACAAGAGGCTGACTCAAAAGGTCAATGAAATATGACCTTTTTGAGTCAGCTTTTCTTTTGCATGCTCAATTTTGGATATTTATGGATATCGAATGAAGGATTCGTGTATTATCCTTCTCTTATTTGGTTATTTTTGTTGATTTTGAGAGTATATATCCCACTTTATCAAGTTGTGGGCAACACAAATTAGACCCCAATCCGCGGTACTTTTGGATAGGCCGCTTAAAGAAAAACGATCAAATCCACGATTGTGTATGATTTGTCCACGTCTATTTTTCTTTGTTTATATTTTTTACTCCTTCTTCAGAAGACAACCGCTCCCGTACTTCCTTGCGCTGCTTTTGATTTTCGATGGAGACAGTTATACTTTTTGTATCTTTCTCTCTGTCGCAGGACGATTGGAACGGACAGTTTGAACAATCCGTACAAAGGTAGGTTCTTTTGATGGATTCGTATCCATTCCCCGATTTCTTCTTACTTTCATATTGGAAGGTGAGGCGTTTATTATTTGCACAAATCCATTCATCTAAATCCTCATCGTACGTCATGTTTTCCAAACGGCTCACTTGTTCTTTCCATGCCTTCGTCTGTTCCTTATCGAAGGTGTTATATTTTATGTAAGCCTGGATATTTTCCTTTTCACAGTGTGCATAGTTTTCTTCACTACCATAACCAGAATCCGCAATCCATGACTTCGGCGTCGGTCGATTGTACTTTTTTAACAGGTCCAAATGAGGAATCAAGCAACCGGGATCTCCTGCTCGTTGGTGAAGGCTGAATCCAGTAATAAATTGACCTTCGGTCCCAATTTGAACATTGTAACCAGGCTTCAGTTGTCCATTTTTCATGTGATCTTCTTTCATACGCATGAAAGTCGCATCATTATCCGTTTTTGAGAAACTATTCCGATCTTCAAATGTTGCCTTTTGTTCTTCATATTTTATTTTTCTAGGTAAAAGATCTTTCTCAAGCTGCCTTTTTGCCTTTTTTAAGAGGCGATTTTTTGGCTCTTGTTCTAAGCGTTTTTCTAACTTCTTTACCGTTTCTGCTATTTTATTTGACGTAATGGGAAAAGCTTCTAACTTTTCTTGAAAGACTTTCTCACATTCTGCCTGTTCATCCTCTTTGGTTGTTTCCTAGATATAAAGGATAAGTTTGACTTAGTTAGGATGGACTATGTATTGTTTGCCTGCTGCGTAAGGCAATTAAGAAGTAAAAAATAACTTATTAAGGATTACTAATTCAGTAATCTTTATTTTTTTGTTGTATATAGGAACGTATATTCTTGAATTTATATATATTGACCATTAATAGCTTACATTTATAATCCAAGTGAAGTTAGGTAAAAAACTGTACCAATACAAATCTATTAATGTTCCTAGGAAATTGAACAAACTAGAATATGAAAACAAAGGGGGAAGCAATATGGCCCGAATACTAAAGTACGAAACTAAAAAAGGCGAGCTTTGGATGTTCATCATTGAAAATGGCATCGATGCACAAACAGGGAATCGTCGAGAGTTGTTCGGAGAGGATTCAAAAAGCAAAAGGAAGCAAAGGATGCAGCTAAAGAGTTAGAGTACCAGCTTGGCTTAAGAAATTTAGATACAAAAGGGAATATCACCTTCGAGGAAATGGCAGAGGAGTGGCTATCTGTCTATGGGTTAACAGATAGAAAGATAAGTACATTGAGGGTTAGACGTCACGAAATGGGCCATTTAAACAGCTACTTTGGTCGAATTAAGCTGAAAGACGTCACCAAGAAAATGTACCAGAACGCACTCACTGATTTGAAAAATAAGAAACAGTTGGCTCATAATACGATATCAGGGATTCATGGTACAGCACGTATGATTTTTAAAAGAGCAATAGAGCAGAATTTAATCCTTTCGGACCCTACCCAATTCGCTTTTATTCCGAAGGATAAAAAAACAGTCGAAGAGATTGAAAATACAAATGTCCAGGATAAATATCTGGAAAAGCACGAGCTGCAACAATTCTTGGATAAAGCAAAGGAAATGTGCGAGGAGACCTATGCCATCCTTTTTGTTTTAGCCTGGACTGGATTCCGTGCTGGTGAGCTCGTAGCATTGAAGTGGACGGACATCGATTTTCACGAGAAAACAATAAGCATTACCAAAACATATTATAACCCCACCAATAATACAAAGAAGTTTAGTTTACTTCCTCCAAAGACAGCGGGCTCAATTCGGAAGATTATCGTAGAGGATGAAGTGATCCGCATTTTACAAAAACATCAAGTTCGATTAAAGGCCATTACGCTGCAGGTAGGGAAAGAATACTACGATAAAGATTTTATTTTCGGTAGGATGAACCCGCCATACTTCGGTTATCCACACTTTATTAAGACTGTGGAAAACAGGATGGAGGGTGTTCTTAAACAATTACCATCTATCCAGAAGCATCTGACGCCCCATTCATTGCGGCATACACATACATCCTTACTTGCAGAAGCAGGAGTGGAATTACTCCAAATTATGGACCGCCTTGGCCACACGGACGACGAAACAACGACTAAAGTCTATTTGCACATCACAAAGGGCCGAAAAAAAGAGGCCTCCCACAAGTTCGGTGAACTCATGAGAAACCTCTAATTTTTAGGTCTCGGCACCATTTCGGCACCAAAAGCATTATGATTACTCCCAAAACCCTTTCATATCAAGGGTTTTTTTGGTGTTCTACATCATGCCGCCCATTACGTTTTAAACTGTAACATCTTTAACATTTTTTCACGAACCCGCGGTATTAGCGGGTTTTTTAAATTAAATCTTGTAACATCTTTACCTACTATTCACGACTTTCTATAGGATTGCGTTAAATTTATGTTAAATTTAACACAGAAGATAGGATATGAGATATTGAATCAAATAAAATACTCAAAAAAAATTAAAAAACACCCTGATTGGGTGTTTTAAGTTTCTGACGAAAAATTTCTTAAATTGATCGTTGGTAGTATAATGCTACTTGAATTATCTAATCCTGTAACCATAGAAACTATGCTTCTTAAATAAGGATATAAAATAGCTGTAGAATTAGCTAAAAATATCTGATGAACATCCGAGATTTGCCTATCGTTTCCATTATCGTCTCTTAATAAACCTTGGTTAATATCAAAAAAACCATCTACTTCTAATACTAAAAATGCATCATTTTCTTTTGAAGTTAGTTGAACTTTTAAACCTAATTTACCTTTAGAATAATCATCCGTAAATCCATGATTCGCAACGAATCCTAAATCTTTATCTGGATCAACAAATTCCATACCCTCAATATTACTCTTAGAATATATTAAATTATTAACTGAATAACCTTTAAATTCAAAAATAGGTGCTGACATTATTTATACCCTTTCATATCAAGCGATTTTATATTTAGATTCCGAATAACTTATATTAACCTCTGAGACCATAACATCTGGTTCACTTTTATAGCCATCCATAGACATTACATTAGTAGTTATTTTTGGGTTAAAGTTAAAATCGATTCTATAGTTGTAATCGCCAAAGTTAATCTTTTCGTAATC
>JAIMAD010000442.1 GCA_023512145.1 Bacillus sp. (in: firmicutes)
TTATATAAGCAAATTTTATCATAGTAAGTTGGAAATTAGTATGAATCGGAGCAGGTGAATCGAATTTTTACTAACGAAGGGGGCACTGAATGCATAAGATGGGGTAATAAAAGGAAGTATCGAATCCTTCCTCCCCTTTTTCACCAATACTAATCTCAGAAAGAAGGAGATACTTTGTTTCCTTGGAATATGTTCCCCATTAACAAAGATTTGAAAGATTCAATGTCAAAAATGAAGCCTGAAGAAATCGACAAGTTTGTGCAAAATTTAATGGGAAAAGTGATACCAACAAACATGAACGATATGATGAAGCCTCAACATATGTTCAGTGGTTTTCAATCGTCATTATCCCAGCAACAACCAACATCAGAAGGATTGAAATCTATTGCGTTTGAGACACATGATTTTGTGTTTGTTAGAATTCCTATAAAAAAGGAAGAATGGGTAAAGCTGCTTCGGATTTATCATACCTCGAATCAATTGATTGTTGAGCATATCCCACAATCTGAAGATAAACACACGATTACCCTTCCTGCTATTGTAAAAAAGAAGGGTGCAACTGCAAACTACAAAGACTTTATGCTCGAAGTAAAAATCCCTAAAAATGTTGATATGCAATTCTCGCAAATTGACGTGACAGAAATTATCTAATTGGCAGATTATATATTTTTTAAAAAATAAATGGTATCTAGAGGGTGAATTTATGGAAGCAGATAACCTAAAGAAATGGCTTGATATTGCCCAACAGTTTCAATCAGAAATATTTTGGAAGCAGATGTTTGATGAGAATAATCCTAATAGTTCAGGGAACAATTCCTCCCATACTCCGTTAACTCCACTAAAAGAGCACTTCCCAAAATGTGATTTATATGAAATGGAGCAAGTACTTTTTGTTGAAGCTGAAATACCAGGTGTTTTAGCGGAAGATCTCACTATTTCCTTAGAACAACAGCTTTTGACAATCAGTGGGGAATTTAAAGCATTAAAGCAGAATTGTAATTATTTTTTGAAAGAACGGGCCAAACGAAAGTTTAAAAAGATACTTACACTACCATTTCCTATAGTAATTAATCAGGTTAAAACAGAAATTCATCATGGGATTCTTTACATTGTTATGCCATATAATCAAGAAGAAACTGAAAATATCTCTATTACTACTGATTAATCCGTAAAAGGGTTCTTTAAAACAAAGGACAGCCAGTTTGGCTGTCTATTTAGATTCATCTTGTTCTCCTGCTGATTATTCCATGTCCATTTCATCCATTGTGTCTTTTGTATTTGAATTTTCCGGTTCACTTGGGGTTCCTACTATAAATTCCATTTTAGGCATATTATGCATATCTCTAGCAGTGACATGAGAAATGAAATAATAGGTTCCTTCTTGAACGAAAGACTTTTCTAAGCGATAAATTCCATTCTCAGCATGTTTAATTTCTATTTTTTCATGTTTTTCATCGTTTGCTCGCCAAATTTCGAATCTGACTTCATCTGCATCAGTTACTTTATCGTTCCCTTGTGTTACTTTCGCTTCAAATATAATCGGTTGATTTACTTCTCCAGTCTCTGGATTAATGGCCAATTTTACTTCGACGATTTTAGGGAGATCATTTGATCTTTCTTTTTCATTACTACAGGAAACAATGATACTTAGTAATAGTATCGTTATAAAAACGAAGATAAGCTTTTTCACGGTACCACTCCCTAACTTAATTCTTCCATGATCCTTGTGTGAATTTCTATTAACAGGAGCTTTGTGTCTGATGAAACATTAGAATCACTCACTCTTTTTATGGCAAAAAAGTATTTTTCATATTTGTTTTTCCTAATTCTTGGATGTGAGTTTTCATCAAGTAGCTCTCTTTTAATTGCTTCGACAAGAGTCTCCTCACAACTTTTCTCCGATGCTACTAATAAGCGATGGTTCCAAATCAGCCGATATTCTTCTAATATATCAGCAAAGGATATTTCTTTAGATAACAGTTAATTCCCCTCCTTTTACCTTCTCTTAAATTGTTACATATTTACTAACATTATTGCAAAAAATAAAATTTAACTAGTCTAAGAAAAACGTAAGCACTTGTTTAAATTGGGAACCTTAGTAATACCAAAAGAGGAGACCCATATGTCCACCCCTTACAAATGTCCAAATTGCAAGTTGAATCGAAGCCGTTTTAATATTATTCACCAGATTTCTCAATCTGTAAAGCTCGACCCTAATCAGGTGTCAAAGTTCGCGAGTATGATGTAAATGAACTTGAACCCTTTCTTCTTTCATATAATGGCCCTGAGTACCGCATTCAATGTGGTGCCTGCGGCTTAATTGAAGATGAACGAACATTCATTAAATTTGGCAAACAGCCCAACTAGTCTCCAAGGACAATTGTGGATTGGAATTTTGACTCATAAAAGTTTCTAAAAAAAACACCTTTATCAATGGGAACCTACCCGTTACTAAAGGTGTTTTTTCTTTTGTTATTACCGAAGATTATTTTGTTTTAAAAAATACTGTGAATCTACTTTCCACGCATCAACTGGTGAAAATCGAATTAAATGGATACTACTTCTGATAGAAAACGTGCCGCTATCCTTTATGTCCCAATCAATTTCGATTGGAATAATCAAATTAATTTCTCCCGTTAAATCCTCAGCTGGCAAAAGCTCCATTCGTGCTATTTTTACATTTTCTACTTTTTTAAAAATTGGCTTCCACGCTATTTTCTGCAATGAGGCTTGTGAAGTAATGCGAGCATCTTGCTGCTTCAATCCGGCAACATATGCATTTACGACCTCATATGGGTTCGCTTTGCCTAGATACTCATTCAACTTTCCAGAAGCCTTCAAAACCATAAGCATGTGTGCTAGGTCCATTGTGTTTGTCCGATGTGTGGTACTACCATAAAAATGAATACAAAAGTGTCCAGGAAAGTTATTTTTTAGTGCACCTGCACCATGTGGCATGCCATGCATCGAAGCGGCAATCCATTGATCCTTCTTGATAACAATGATGGCGCGCCGTTTCCAACTCCATTTACCACCATAGATTTTTTTCATGACTAAGGTATCTTTCTCCGTCAACGGCTGTACATCGGCATGTTGACTTCCCGCACGTCTTTGCACCTTGAACTTTTTCCCCGTTTCAACATCCATAACAGTAAATTTTGTGTATTTTGGAAGTATTTGGTTCGCTTCTTTCCAGTTCAGCATTTCAATTTTATAGCTAATTGTAGCTGAAGCTTGCACCTGTTCCCCTTGTCCATTAAGGAGGATATGAATAAACACAAAAAAACAAACTGCCTTCTTCATTCAAGCCCCCCTTTTAATGGTTTGTATTATCAAAATTTACATCACATTTAACTTCGATAAGTGTCCAGCGCCAGCGCCCAACGGCTATTGAACTTCGCTCTGCCCCCTGCGATACCGCTTGCGCTTTTCTTAGTACATTAAAAGAGTTACCTGAAGTAGAAATTATCATTCATCCTTTAAATTTTTCCCGTTATTTTTCAAGGGCAGCTAATTGTCCTTCGAGCTCATTCCATTCAATATTTTCCCCAATAAACACGAGGTTTAATGGCAACTTCATCTCTTCTTTCATGTATAGCGGCATCCCATACGAAAATTGAAATAAAAAAGGCTGATCTGAGTAATCAAACTTAACATACCCTTTGATTCGGTAAATCGTATCAGGCAAGGCTCTTAAAAATTCCTCAAAACTTGTATGGCTAATCGCAGTCTTAAATTGGTAAACAAAGGTCGTTAAATTTAAGGCGCTCCGCTTTGAACCCATCACCGACTTTTCAAATGAAGCAGAAAGTTTTCTACCATGATCAATCGGTAGCTGTG
>JAIMAD010000443.1 GCA_023512145.1 Bacillus sp. (in: firmicutes)
GATTTAGATCTTGATACCGTTACATGGTCGATGATCATTATAGCGGAGAATGCACCTGGAAAAGAGGCACAAAGCGGTAAAAAAGCTGATTATCATGAAATTTCTAAAGTGATTTGCCGAATGGTCTTCCCTCCAGAAGTATTAGTACATTTGCGTAAAAAATAACATAGATCATTAAAAATAGTCGAAAAAACATCCAGCTAGAGAGGAAGTTGTTGATTGAATACCGAACAAAGTATTGATATGAAGGACCTTAAAGCCATTAAACTTGAACTGACAAGGTTTATGATGGCTTACAAATTTGCGATTGACGAAATGAATACGAAAATTAATATTCTTAAGGATGAGTTTAATTACATTCATGACTATAATCCAATCGAGCATGTTAAATCAAGATTAAAATCACCGGAGAGTATTTTTAAGAAAGTAAACCGGAAAGGCTATAAGTTATCTTTGCCTGAGATAAAAGAAAATGTCAGAGACATTGCTGGGATTAGGATTACTTGTTCGTTTATTTCAGATATATACGAAATGAGTAAGATGATTGCTAAACAAAAGGATATTCGAGTTGTTGATTATAAGGATTATATAAAAAACCCGAAGTCGAATGGGTATCAAAGCCTACATTTAATTTTGGAAATTCCCATCTTCATGTCTGACCGTGAGGTAAAAACATACGTGGAGGTTCAAATCCGGACGATTGCCATGGATTTTTGGGCAAGTTTGGAACATAAAATTTATTATAAATACAACAAGGAAGTACCAACCAAAATGATTGATGAATTAAGAGATGCGGCCATACTTGCAGCAGGTCTTGATCGAAAAATGGAGCGGCTTCATAAAGAAATAATCGAGATTAAGGAAGCTGACCAAGCAGAACAAGTATCGTTGGAGTCAATCATCCAAAAAGAAAAATTCAATTATCCATTTTTTGAAACCATCCTCCAGAAAATGTAGGATGTTAACATAGAATAGAGGTAAGGATATCAACACATCATGGTATGTACATTGTTGGAAATTTAATTCCTGATTTCCAATGTAAATTCTGACGAAAGTAGTGATATTTCTATGAAGGTAAAGGATTTTATGGTGACGAATGTCATTTCAGCAAGCCCCGACACGTCCATTAAAGAGGTTATGAATCTATTTGTTGAGAAGAAAATTGGTGGTGTGCCCATTATCGATAAGGACGGGAAGCTACAAGGAATTGTTACAGATGGGGATATTTTGCGGGTAATTAGCCCACTTGATCGCCGTATCATGGATTACTTTACCTTTATTACGTACGTTGCAGAAGAAGATATGGAGAGCCGCTTAAGTGAATTGGCAGACAGGGATATCATTAATATTGCAAAAACACATGGTATCTATACTGTGGATCCCGAAGATGAAATGGAAGAAGTGGTTTCACTTTTATCAAAACATCACTTTAAAAAACTGCCTGTTGTTGATAAAAGTGGGCTGGTTGTGGGTGTTATCAGCAGGGGAGATGTCATTCGCAATATCCAAAAAACAATCATAAATGAATGGAAATAAGTCTTTTTTCAATAAAACAGCCTCTCACGCTATATGTGAGAGGCTGTTTTATTGATGTTACTATTTATCGTAAAAAGTATCTTCAGGTCATGGATAAACTACTGAATTGGCTTTTCATTTAGAAAATCTGAAGAAGCAGGCAGAGTAATGATCTTCCCACCAATTTGGACATGAATAGTATCGTTAAATATGGCTTTTACAATTCCTTTTAAAGAAATCGTTGAATTAACAGTGATCTTTTTAGATTCAGATTGGTTTGACAAATTAATCAACACCCTTCAATTCGTTATGAAAATAATTATATATGATAAAGAGGAAATAAAGCTAGAATAAATAATCAGAAAAGTGAAAAAATAATTCTATTAGTTCATTCTTAATCGAAAAAATTCAACTAGTACTGTTTTTTGTTACGAACGGTTTCCGATTTTAAGTCCGATTTTACAAAGTTAACTGTAATTTGGATGACTTCAGAACGACTGCCAATACGAAGGGGCGGCCCCCAGAAACCAAAACCTGATGAGACAAATGTATGAAGCTGATTTTTTTGAAGATAACCCCAATCTAATTCAAATAACCTTCTAGTGATCAGATGATTTGGGGCCATTTGACCACGATGTGTATGCCCTGACAGGAGCAAGTCGACATGGTTTTTCGCGGCTTGGTTTATTTCTGCTGGTTGATGATCCATCATGATCAGCGGAAGGGATGGATCGATATCTGTAAGTAAAGCATCGATTGACATCCGCTTGTTATCCGTTTTGTCTTTACGACCGGCCAGATAGAAGCGATTCTCTACATTGATTACCTGGTCTAGGAGGATGGTAATACCGATGCGTTCCATCTCCTTCAAGAAATTCGGAATTGCTCCACCATAGTATTCATGATTTCCTAGGACTCCGTACACTCCTAAGGGAGCTGATAACTTGTCCATGACATCACCCATTTTTTTTTGCATGAAGGGCTCTAAATCATCATCAATGATATCACCTGGCAATAAAATGATATCAGGGTTGAGTGCATTAACGTGACGAACTAGGCGGCGAACATGGTTCAAGCCTGAGAGCCTGCCAAAATGCATATCAGAGGCCATGGCAATTTTAAGCGGTGCGTAATCTTTTCCTTGTTTTGGGATATCAATGGTAAAAGACCGCACCACAGTGTTATAGGCATTAAACGTTCCATATATAAATAAAATCACAAAGGCGCAAAGCACCGCTCCACCTACCCAAATGATGACTGATGTAGACGGAAGACCGGATAAGACCAGAACCAATGCAATAAGATTTGCAATGGGTAGGAACAAGAGAGCATATTGGAATAATCCAAACCAATACGAACCGACCATTTTAAATAACGGGACTCTTTTTAGGAAATGACCAATAATGTAGGAATAGGATAAGAAACCAATGATTAAACCGTATACCCATTTATCATTTAGAGAAAATACCACATGAAGCCATACCCAGCCGTTCCAGCCAATATAAAAAGTAAGCACTGAATAGACAGAAATAAGCACCATGAAATTTAATAAATAACGTAGTTTCATATGCAGCCCCTTTAAAATAAGGTCAATTTAACCTTAAACATGAATCGTAGTTCAAGTATCACATTTAACCTATGGGCTGTCAACAAATTGAGACTTTAAAAGTTAGACTTGTTACCCCGAAATCCACCGACAACACATATAGTTTTGTGGTTTAAAAGTAAATGTAATGGGAGTGCAGATTTTTTTAAGCATTGAAACAATTACTTATAATAATCGTCTGATTAATTAAGGAGTAAGTGCATCTAATGAAGGGAAGGAAGCCTATGTATTTTTTTATTATAGTTTTTCTTTTGGGGATAGTCATTCCATTTCTATTTATAAAAGCAAAATCAAGAAGTGCCAAATGGATTCCGACAAGTATTTTTTTAATTGGTACGATCATTATGACTGTGAAAGCTTGGATTTTTCCTGGGACAGGAATGGCTGATTTAGGGGATGTAGTTTATGGAATGATTCTTGGATTAGCAACGATTGGAACCATGATTGGTGCCGTTATTATTAAGTTTTGGAAAAAATAAATAGTATTTTTAATATAAATTTGACTAGTTGAGGTCTCACATAAGGTTCTATGATCAAGAGCCCTCATTGAGGACAATTTCCTAGTTGCAGAGCGGGTTTTGTCCTTAAGAGCTCTTGTTAGGAATTTTTCCTCCCAACATGGTATCTAATGTCCGCAAGCTCTCTAATTTTTGAATGAAATTTGATCCACCTTGGTCTATCGCTATACGATACGGGGGTATGATATAATGTGAA
>JAIMAD010000444.1 GCA_023512145.1 Bacillus sp. (in: firmicutes)
GTAAACAAGGATGCAAACAGTACATATTTTGTTAATTTACTCTTAATTATTTTCATCTCCTCTACAAATCAATTAATCTAATAAATGCTAATTCTGTTTAAATAGTAACAGAATTATTGTCCTTAAACAATGTAATGTCGACAATTCCCAAGGCAAAAGAACAGCATATGACATATTAAGATAAGAGAATAAAAAGATATAGATAGAATAAATAACCCATAAAAACAATGTCATAAAAATCAATAGCTCAGGTATGTTCAGTCTAAAGTTCAATGAGATTTCTGAGTTATCGTAATCCACCCTAATCCACAAAGAAGACATCGGGTATCCCAATGTCGTCCAAAACTACTAATTTATGTATGCCTTGATAATCATAAATTCTATAGAATGGGGGATTAGCTGCCTTGTCTAATTAGAAGGCTACATCTGCCCCTTGATATTCCATTTAGCATACCAAGAATCGCTTCCAGATGTGTAGCAACAACGCCAAGGAATCCTCCTCCCAGATGAATATCCGTCCGGTTATTGGTAAACATATCGTCACCATACCAAACTACTAAGTTACCCTTTTACGCATTGCTTTCATCTTCTTGGATAGCATCCTTTTAAATAACTCTTCTGCCCTGCAATATCTTTGTCAACCTATCCTGATCTACCATATTCAATTCAAGAGGAGCGAATTCTGCCGCATATATTGGTTGCACTGATACTAGTGATACTTTTGTCCAAGTATCAGTGTTCTATTTTTCATTTTAATTTTGCAAAAAAAATCAACCCATCTATTTCATTTCACTAAATTAAGTCTTTTTACACATAAGGATAATAGTTTCAAATAGATAATTGTGCCTATAACACCCTATTCTCAAGGCAAAAATCATCATTTCTCGGGAAATACCACCAATTTTTTCCCCGAAACGACATAACAAAAAAATAATGGAACTAAGCATAAAGCATGAACTAGCATTAGATAGTTTAATAAAAGCTTTTAAATGAGAGAAGATGAGATATAGCCCTCAGGGAGGATGGCAGTGTTCACCACTTGCTGCAATCAAAAACTACCAATACATATCGCAGGTTAAATAATGACTAACGCCCGCTCATATACGTAAATTACCAGGCTGGTTCACGGGAATCGAGTGAAAATCCGCGGAAGTAGACCCAGACGGAAATTTTCGGCACTTTTCGACACACATAAATCGAGAGATCAACCCCTACCAGTTGGAGGATTCGCTTGCTTTGTTCAGCCACGTTGTCCGGTATAAACCGCATTGTCTGCCCGCCCTGTTCGATGAATATAATCTTGATTTACTGCAATTAAGATTTATCAGCGATTCTACGGTTTAAAGGACTATTAAGATTAGTAATATAATTTCGAAAAACTACCATGAGTTCAACTCCCAACCCAATCATGGAAAAGGATTGATTATGAGCTACACCAGCATAATAAAAGCGTTGTGAACAGAACTGTCGTTCTCTTCATTCAATGTCTAAAAATGTATATCATCCGCTAAACTTTGATATACTTATTCACTTTTGCAGCGCTCTGTCCCTTTTCCACAAAAAAAGGACTAGAAATCTACTTTTGATTTCTAGTCCTAAAATTTGATTGATGTTAACTAGTTTTCTTCGTTCTTTTTTCAAACAGAATGAATTAATAAATGTTAAAGTACTCATCGATTCCGTCAGCGATTGCTTTTGCTATAATGTTTTGATAAGAATCAGTCACTAATTTTTTGCGTTCGCTTGAATTGTTAATAAAACCCATCTCGATTAATGTTGCAGGCATAGATGATTCACGTACAACTGAAAATGTTTCCCCATCCGTTCCACGATCATTCGCACCCGTATATTCAATCAAATTATCCTGAATTAAGTTTGTAAGTTTTACACTCTTTGAGATTCTTTCTGGGTTATTATGCAAATCGCCATTGATTTTTGAAGGATAATTCGCATCATATTGATAGTAGTAAGACTCAATACCATTAGCAGTAGTTTCTCCTCCTGCTGTGGAGTTAGTATGAATACTAACGAAAATATCTGTTTCTAATTCATTCGCCATTTGAGAACGATCTAACAATGATAAAGTGGTATTGTTATTCCGAGACATATAAACTGTATAGCCTCGATCTAATAGTAATGATTGAACCTTTTTCGCAACGGCCAAATTCAAGTCCGCCTCATTATAACCACCAGCTGTAGCACCAGGATCAGATCCACCATGTCCTGGGTCCAAAAATAATGTTCGTGATTGATTGAACATGACAGTACTACTGGGTAATGTCGTGACACGTCCGTTCTTACCTGTTACCCTAATCGTAATAGTATGTTTGCCAACAGCAAATTGGGTTGTGTCGAGAGCATAATGAAAGCCTGCGGTCCCATTGTTGTATTGAGGAAATGCCTTTTGGATATCAGATCTCGGATCACCATATGTCGCCTGACCTACGACTGCACCGTCCACCAATACATCGATATTTTCTACGCCGCTTTCATTCAAAAACCAACCACTTACGTTTTTGGTCCCTCTAAGTATTGCACCAGAAATTGGATTATCCAAATACCATTTGGCATTTTCATTTTTAATCGTTATAGTACTGTTAGGCAAATTCGTGACACGGCCGTTCTTACCGGTTACCCTAATCGTAACAGTATGTTGTCCATCAGAAAATATGGATGTGTTAAGAGCGTAATGAAATCCTGCTGTCCCATTGTTGTATTGAGGAAAAGCCTTTTGGACATCGGTTCTCGCATCGCCATAGGCCGCCTGACCTGCCACTGTACCGTCTACCAATACATCTATCTTTTCTACTCCGCTCACATCCAAAAACCAACCACTAACATTTTGGATTCCTTTTAGCGTTGTCCCAGAAACCGGATTATCGAAATACCCAATGGGATTTTCATTATTAATAGTTATCGTACTATTAGGCAAGGCTGTGACACGGCCACTCATACCTGTTACCCTGATCGTAACAGCATGTTGGCCGTTAGTGAATTGGGTTGTGTCGAGAGCATAATGAAAGCCTGATGTCCCATTGTTATATAGAGGAAAAGCATTTTGGACATCGGATCTCGCATCACCATAGGCTGACTGACCTGCCACTGTACCGTCCACTAATACATCTATCTTTTTTACTCCGCTCACATCCAAAAACCAGCCACTAACGTTTTGAGTCCCTCTTAGTGTTTTGCCAGAAACCGGATTATCCATATACCCTCTGGTATTTTTAATCGTTATAGTGCTTTTAGGCAGTGTCGTGACACGGCCGTTCTTACCTGTTACCCTGATTGTAACAGTATGTTGACCATCAGAAAACTGGGTTGTGTCGAGGGCATAATGAAAGCCTGCTGTCCCATTATTGTATTGAGGAAAAGCATTTTGGACATCGGATCTCGCATCACCATAGGCTGCCTGACCTGCCACTGCACCGTATACCATTACATCTATCTTTTCTACTCCGCTCACATCCAAAAACCAGCCACTAACATTTTGTGTCCCTATTAGTGTTGTGCCAGAAACCGGATTATCGATATACCCTCTGGTATTTTGAATCGTTATGGTCCTATTAGGCAAAGTCGTGACACTGCTGTTCTTACCAGTTGCCCTGATCGTAACATTATGCTGGCCCGCAGAAAATTGGGTCGTGTCGAGGGCATAATGAAAGCCCGCTGTCCCATTGTTGTATTGAGGAAAAGACTTTTGGACATCAGATCTCGCATCACCATATGTCGCCTGACCTGCCACTGTACCGTCTACCAATACATCTATCTTTTCTACTCCGCTCACATCCAAAAACCAGCCACTAATGTTTTGGATCCCAATTAGTGTTGTGC
>JAIMAD010000445.1 GCA_023512145.1 Bacillus sp. (in: firmicutes)
TTGGGCCTTTCTTAATCCAGGCTGTCTCTTCATCAATGACTTCCACCCGATAACAACGTTTTGAGGTTCCATTGAACGCAATTCTATTGCATTCTAATTATTTGGTTAGTACAAAGAAAAAATTGACGAATTACTGTTTATTACAGTATACTGTTCTTAACAGTAATATGTTGACGAAATTTTTTTATATTAAAATTAGGAGGTTATATATTCCATGAAACATACTGGGAGACATACAGGTGCATTTCTATTGCTGTTTTTAACAGAGGGAGATAACTATGGAGGGAAACTTCTGAAAAAATGTGAGGAAGAGCTCCCCATCAATCCAATTGATAGTGCCATATTATATCGCACATTAAAAAAATTAGAGGAGGAAGGCGCTGTTGAGTCTTATCTGGATACATCTGATCAAGATAAACCGATAAGGATGTACAAAATTACTATAGTTGGAAAAAGAAAATTAGAAGATTTTCAAATCGATATTGAAGAAAAAATTAAAAATTTAGCGGTTTTCCTAGAAAAATATAAAGAATGGAAGGCTCAAAATAATGATTAATGGAAGTATTCTATATACTTTAGTCATTATTTTTTTGGGTATTTCTTTCACAAAAGATAAACATAAAACAAAGGCAGCCGTAATAAGTGCATGGAAAATGTTTCGCAATGTTTTACCTGATCTATTAGCTATTATGCTTTTTGTTGGTCTAGCATTATCTCTATTGACACCGTCCCTTATTTCTTCAATTATTGGCGAAAATTCTGGCTTACTAGGCATCATTTATTCAACACTCATTGGCTCAATTGCTTTAGTTCCGAGCTTTGTCGTCTTTCCTCTCGGACATACATTAGTTCAAAATGGTGCTGCTCTTCCACAAGTAGCAGTATTAATGTCGACATTAATGTCTGTAGGAATTGCAACTCTATCTATGGAACAAAAAACTTTTGGACGAAGTTTTGCTTATGCTCGAAATATTTCTGCCATAATAATGTCTCTTCTATTTGCATTGATTATTTGGGTGGTGATGACATGAAAAACCTAAAAAGATATCGGTTCTTTTTCATTTTATTATTAGGGCTTCTACTTATTGCATTTATGAATCAAGCTATTGCTATAACAACAGTTCAATTAACTGGTAAAAGTATTTTGGATATGTCATTCCTACTTCCTCCTATATTTATATTAGTGGGATTATTGGATCAATGGGTCAAGAAAGAAACACTCATTCGATATATGGGTGAAAAATCAGGTATATATGGTGTCTTCTTCACCTTATTATTAGCAATAGTAGCTGCAGGCCCTCTTTATATAGCCTTTCCAATTGCAGTACTTTTATTGAAAAAAGGAGCCAGTGTCCGCTATATAGTGTTTTTCTTAGGCGCTTGGTCAACAGTGAAATTGCCAGTTCTAATATATGAATTCACTTCATTTGGTTCTAAATTCACACTTATTCACATTTGTTTTGGCCTCGTGTTTTACTATTTAACAGGAATTCTTTTTGAAAAAATTTATGGTAAACAAATTTTATTAAAGTATGATATAACTAAGGAAGTATAGATTCAAATCAATAAGTCTTTGAGCCCTTCAATCCCAGATTCTTTTGTAACGTAGATATAAATTTATAATAGTCCATTATGAGCCGGACTTTTTATGGAAAAACACTTGGGAAATAAGTTGAAAATATCTTGAGATTATTTTGATAAAGCATATTTATGTGAAGGCGAATGTTACGATATTGAACCAGTCGATAATATCAATACTGATAATTTGGACGGATGGTTTTTCTGCGATTCATGCGAAAGCTATTTTCCTGGATTTTTTGCAAAAGAAGAGTTGTTACAAGAAATTCAATTATATGAAACGCACCCAACTAGATGTGAATATCACACACGAAAAATAAAACGTTCCTTCCGCTATCATGATTTGGGGTTGCCTGATTGGGTTTAGTTATAGAATAAAATGACTCTATTTACAGCTAATCCTGGTGCGGTTCCGGTACGCATAGTTGAGAAAATATTCATCACATAAAAAGCTGTCAAAGCTACCGAAATTTTTTGCTATACAATTTTCAGTAGAAATGGCATAACAATCGTTATATACCAACAGAAAATGCCTATCAAATTATCATACAATTTGATAGGCATTTTACCTTATATTTTCTTTGTTTGAGTCTAGTTCTTTTTAAATTTACTACCTTTACTCTTAGAACGAAGCTTCAACATCAACTCATCTACTTTCTGTTGTTCAGTCATGGTTGCTTGCTCGTTTAATTTCATAGATGTGATCTGATTATTTTCGATGGTGAGATCAAAATATGATTTTTTCGCACTTCCAACTGGTAATTCAGCTACGGGGATAATAAATTCCTTTTTGATTTCTTCGACTAAGATAACGGCAAACTTATTCTCTTCAATTCTGTCTAAATACCCCTTCATACTATTAACCTCCTATGCAAGCAAGTCCTTGCGCTTTAATATCTTCGATTCTTGCTGGACCAATTCCACTAATTCGTGATAAATCATCAATTGATTGAAAAGGTCTTAAGTTTATTAAATCTTGCGCACGAGAGGCACCAATATGGATGATTTCTTGTATTTGGTCGATGGTTGCAGCATTCACGTCAATACACTTGCCATTTATCGGTATGGGTTCACTTGTTGAATCCTGTTTGTTGCTTGTATCACCGCTAGTTGTATCATTGCTACTTGAGGGTGATAGTGTACCATCATTTTTAGTTAATACTTTATAGTTGATTCCATCTGTTGAAACAATAACAGTTCCGTGAACATCGGTGCCATAAAGTTGAATGCCAGACTTTTGAACGAGATTTACAACTTCGTCAGTTGGATGTCCATAGCTGTTATTCAAGCCAGCGCTATAGATAGCAACAGACGGTTTCACTTCACTCAGAAATGTTGGATGCGTGGAGGTGGAAGAACCGTGATGGCCTAGTTTAAGAATATCAGCTTGTAAATTAATGCCACTTTGCAGCATCTTTAATTCATCATCTTTGCTGGCATCACCCGTAAAAATAAACCGAACCTCACCATAGGTTATTTTCAACGAAATCGATTCTTCATTATCATTTTCTGTAATTGTTTTTGGGTATAATACTTCAATCTTTAATGGACCTATTTCAAACTTGTCACCCATTCTTGGTTCAGAGTAATCTGCCCCATTAGAATCGATGGCACTTAATAGTTTTTGGAAAGTTTGTGAAGTGCTCGTGTTACCTGATAACCAAACTTCACCAACATCAAAGGTGTTAAGCACTTTATCTAATTGTCCAATGTGATCTGCGTCTGGATGTGTACCAATCGCAATATCAATTTGTTTTACATTCTGCGAAGTTAGATAATTGACAACTTCATTTCTGTTCCAATTACCTGCATCAATAAGTAGTGTAAAATCTTCACCGTCATCGGAAAATTGGAGTAAAGTTGAATCCCCTTGCCCAACATCAATGTAATGGACTTTTAGCTGTGATAGATCACTAGGCGCCACGTTACTGCCTTCTTGACTTTGTTTTTCTTCAGGATTGTCCGAATTTACTTCTTCTTGTTTGACTGTATCAGTATTTTTTGTTTCGCTCGGTACTTGTCCACACCCGCTGACAAGTAAAATAGTGATGAAACTAAAAAGCGCCATAAGGCTGCGTTTATGCATGTAATACCCCCATTTTCTATCACTTAAGTTTATCATAAAACTAAATATATCAGATAAAAAAGGTGAAAACAGTAAAAAAATTACATTAGAGGCTAAATCGCAAGTATTTAACAGGTTACTTTCATTAATGACAAGCTTGCAATGCATTGGACAA
>JAIMAD010000446.1 GCA_023512145.1 Bacillus sp. (in: firmicutes)
ATAAAAGACTTTAAAGAAAGAGCCACTTCCATTTTTCCTGATAACCCCAATAAAACAAAAATAGATGATAAGAACAAATTACTTTTGCGGATTACTGGTCCTGCTGGTATTGGAACAGATGCAACAGCCTTGTTCAGCCAAGGCGATCTTTCCTTGCTGTTTGGAACGGTGGTCATTGTTCTAGTTCTTTTACTGTTAATTTATCGCTCACCTATATTAGCTTTAATCCCATTGCTAGGTGTCGGAATTGCCTATGGTGTCATCAGTCCCATTCTCGGTGGAATTGCCAAGGCGGGTTGGATTACCCTTGATTCACAAGCCCTTTCAATAATGACGGTCCTTCTTTTCGGAGCCGGAACAGATTATTGCCTGTTCCTTATCTCTAGGTACAGAAGTTGTTTAGTGGAAGATAAAGATAAGCGAACTGCCATGAAGCGTGCCCTTAAAAGTGTATCAGGAGCCATCGCGATGAGTGGGCTAACGGTAGTCTTTTCATTGTTAGTTTTATTATTATCAAAATATGGAGCTATTCACCGTTTTGCGATTCCTTTTAGCCTGTCCATCTTAATTATGATGGCCGCAAGCCTGACGCTCATCCCTGCACTATTAAGTATTATTGGCAGAGCCTCATTTTATCCGTTTCAGCCGCGCACTAGAGAAATGTTAGAGGAGCGCGCCCGAAAAAAAGGGAAAACCTTAGCACCACAAAAAAAGAATGCTGGTTTTGGTTTACGGCTCGGTAGCCTTATCGTAAAAAAACCATTACACCTGCTAGTGATTACAACAGTATTTTTAGGTGTATTTGCCTTTTTTTCTACAAAAATTATCTATACTTATGACACATTGTCTTCTTTTCCAAAAGATATGCCATCTCGAGAAGGCTTCCAAATTATCTCCGAGCATTTTAATCCTGGAGAGCTGGCACCTGTTCAAGTCATTGTTCAAACAAATGGAAAGGAAAGTACTGTAAAAGAGAGTTTAGAGAAGCTTTCTTACGTAGCGCTTGTTGCTGATGGAAAACAAGGCATAAATGACAAGAAGATGATTAGTTATAGTGTGGAATTGAATGTCAACCCTTACTCAAATGAAGCGATGAGTCATATTCCTGATTTACGAAACCATGTTGAAAAAAGGCTAAAAAGTGCAGGAATAGCTAACCCAACTGAAAAGGTGTGGATTGGTGGCCTAACGGCTGAACAATATGATACCAAACAGACAACCACAGATGATAGCAAGGTCATCATTCCGATTGTTATTAGTATCATCGCTGTTTTGTTGCTTGTTTACCTTCGATCAATCACAGCCACTGCCTATTTGATTGGAACGGTTCTTTTATCGTACTTTAGTGCGCTTGGACTCGGCTGGGTGATTCTTCATTACATTTTCGGTGTAGAAGCCATCCAGGGATTTATTCCGCTATATGCCTTTGTGTTCATTGTTGCATTAGGAGAAGACTATAATATCTTTATGATTTCGAGTATTTGGAAAAAAAGCAAGCAGATGCCTCTTCTTCAAGCGATTAAAGAAGGTGTGGCAGAATCTGGTTCTGTGATTACCTCAGCAGGTTTAATTCTTGCCGGTACATTTGCCGTATTAACAACGTTACCAATTCAAATACTGGTCCATTTTGGTACAATCACAGCCATTGGGATATTATTGGATACATTTATTGTACGGCCATTACTTGTACCAGCCATTACTGTCTTACTTGGTAAATGGATATTCTGGCCATCAAAACGAAATACAACTGCTATGGAGCGAGATACAACAATATAATGATCACCAGTAAAAAATTTTTTGATTAACTCTTCCAACACTATTATGTGAAAGTGATTGATATTAGCCTTACACAAACTTAATCAAGATGGTATGAACAAAGCTTACCAAATATATTATTTGAATTTACTAAGTTACTCTACCCCTAAAAAAGCAGTTAGATCAAAAAAATAAAGTAGTTCAGGCTTAAGGTAGAAAAATTAAATTCACACCAATATTTACAGTCCAATCCGCATATGATTGGACTGTTTGTTTTTATTGATGTATCAACGTTATATAAGAAATAGTATCTTAAATATCATTAAAATTGCATACTTGGTAGCCGATGGGCAATACCATAAATAATTTATTTGTAAAAACATGAAATTTTTTGGTTTTTTTTGTACACTTAAACATAGACAACAATATCTTTTTAAAAAGACTATGATTGATTGATAAGCACATAATATGGAGGTGATCCCTATGAATACTAGACTACATGACCCCTTTAAGACCGCATTTGATAGTTTAGAAGAGTTTGCAGATTTAATTAGTCAAGTATTAAAATGTCCGATTACCATTGAGGATGCAAACCACCGCCTGCTTGCCTACAGCACACATGATGAACGAACAGACCCTGCCAGAATTTCTACCATCATTGGCCGCAGGGTGCCCGAAAAAGTCATTAATCAATTATGGAAAGAGGGAACGATTCCGACTCTCCTAAAAACAAACGAACCGATACGTGTGGAAAGTATGAGCGAAATCGGGCTTGGTAACAGAGTCGCTATCTCTATTTGGAAACAGGAAGAGGTTTTAGGATTCATTTGGGTACTCGAAATCGATAAATCCTTAACCAATGAAGATTTTGGTCTCTTAAAAAAGGCAGCAGACGCAGCCAAAAATAAACTATTACAACTTCAGACTAGAAAAAATAAAAAGGAAGAACACTCTCAAGAATTCTTTTGGAAACTATTAACGGGACACCTCAAGGTCAGAGAAGAAATATTCAAGCACTTGTATACATTGCAAATTACGCCCCCCTCATCCTTTGCTGTTCTTGTCTTTTCGTTTGATGGCAACATTACAAGTATTGAGGAGCAGTATATTTCGTATTTATTAAAAACAAGCCAGCATTTAAAAATCATGCTTTATACAATCGACTGCAATCAACTCATTTTGTTGGTATCGGCAAACAATATCGACCAACCCTTTAACGAACTAGAACACTTTGCCAAGACCATCGTATACAAAATGAACGAGCGGTACGGTATTAAGGATATCATTCCTATCTATAGTAGTATTTATGAAGATTATCAAAAAATCGATAAAGCCTATCAAGAAACTTTGACTGTTTTATCGATTAAAGAAAAATTCCCTAACGAAACAAGGGATATTTTCAATTATCAAAAGCTAGGTATCTATCAACTTTTTGACTCTATAATAGAAAAGAGAAAAACCGAAGAATATGAAAATTACTCGTTAACTAGGCTCTATAAATATGATCAAAATCATAACAGCAATCTCATAAATACTTTAGAGGTCTTTTTAAATAAGGATAACAATATCAATGATTCAGCAAAGGAATTAAATGTCCACGCCAACACATTAACTTATCGACTTAAACGAATTACTGAAATTGGTGAAGTCAATTTCAAAGATCCGAATCAAAAAATGATTCTCTACCTGGACTTAAAACTAGAAAAATATTTAATAAATTGATCTTTTTGTGATAATTTCCAAAAAGAACAATAATCTTTCTCTTTTCTTAACAAAGTAATTCCTCTGAAAACATTCTATAGTAAGCAATAGCAAAACTATTTAATGTTTTAGAGGAGGGAACAAGAATATGTTTATAAGTGTACCTAAAGAGATAAAAAATAATGAAAACCGAGTAGCACTTACTCCGGCAGGTGTTGTTTCATTCGTAACTGAGGGCCATACTGTTTTAGTTGAAAAAGATGCCGGGATTGGAAGCGGTTTCACTAATGAGGATTATACATTTGCTGGTGCTGAGATTATTGATGGCGCTGCAATTGTTTGGTCTAAAGC
>JAIMAD010000447.1 GCA_023512145.1 Bacillus sp. (in: firmicutes)
CCCTTAAGAAATTAATCTTAAGGGAGTTTTATTTACTAGGGCATCTGAATTGCTGAACCTCTCTTCCTAACTTGATGGATCAAAAAAAGGAGAGAGGAAAATGAATCAAATGAACAATGCAAGAAAGGTGAAGCTAAAACCAAGTGATTCAACAAGAACGATAGTTACTAAAAAGAAAAAATTAAGCGTAAGATTACTTGTTTCAATCGGAATGCTGAGCACGATTGCGTACCTGTTAATGCTCTTAAACTTTCCACTACCGCTTTTCCCAAGTTTCTTATTTATCGATTTCAGTGACATCCCGGCAATGATTGCCACATTAATTTTTGGACCAATTGCTGGAATATTAGTTGAGTTTTTCAAAAATGCACTTAATTATTTCATGACAGGTAGTCAAACTGGAATTCCAGTTGGCCATATTGCAAATTTTTTCGCAGGAATTTCATTCATTTTACCTACCTATTATATATATAACAAAATAAAGACGAGAAAGGGCATGACGATTGCGCTAACACTAGGTACACTTACGATGGCGGTAATAATGAGTATATTAAATTACTACTTCATTCTCCCTGCCTATACGGCTCTTTTAAATTTTCCTGATATGCGTAATTTAGTGTTGCCCGCTATCCTACCGTTTAACATATTGAAAGGTGGTATCATGTCATTTATCTTTATGTTACTGTTTATTCGTATGCAGGCATGGATTACCAAAAATACAATTATTAAAAGTGCTTAATTAGTAAAACCGCAAGGGGATTACTAGTGGGATCGTTTTGAAGTATTCTTAAACGCTCAGGGAATGAATAGATAAACAGTATTTTAAAAACTCGTCTTTTGACGAGTTTTTTTATATAAAAAATTATTCAACAAAAAGAAGAAATATGAGGAAATTGGTCCAATCAAGGTTTGAAAGCGACTATACCTTAATATAACAAGAAAATGACGTGACTTGTGCAAATTACCACGTCATTCGTTTAGTCAATTTATTGTTTTGCAATTAAACGAACGTTCTGGTTAATATCTCCTTGATACATTTTTGATAAAAAAAGCCCTCACTAGGAATTGTGAGGGCTTCTAACTTAACTATTTGATAAAATAAAGTAATTTATTCGAATTTAAGTGGATTACCATCAAAAGATTCGTCAGCTACCTTAATTGAATCGGTAGGACATCCTTCAAAAGCGTCCATCATGTCATCGATTAACACATCTGGAATTTCAACGATACCAGCATTATCGTCAAGAGTTACAAATGCAATGCCTTCATCATCGTAATCATAAATATCTGGTGCAGCTGCGCCACATGCCCCACATGCGATGCAAGTTTCCTTATCAACTATTGTGTACTTTGCCATGAAAAAAAACCTCCCAGTAAAATAACAAAAATTATTCATACTTTTTCCACTTTAAAACAGTAACGTGATTCTCCTCTCTATTGTAAAACTGAATGGGCAACTTTTCAATAGAAAAATACTATTAATCCATTGGTTTATTATTTGCCAATAAAGAAACCACTAACTTTCTTCAGCAGTTTATAGCTTCTTTTTACACATCAATACAGCTGCAGCTCCTCTTTGCCAATCGGTGCGTTTTCTTTATCTTTTGTTAAATCTCGCAGTTTTTGGCAACAAATTCCGCGTTTCATGATAAAATAAGAAAGAAAAAATGGTTTTCTTGTCGATATAATAAGTATAAGCGCGAGCGCCATTTTTGCGCCCGACAGGAATGGAGTGCTCCATAGTGAGTATTGGAAATACGGAGAACAATCGCGATTCAATGTAAACTTACCGTAGGCAGTTATATATCCTTAACCTGATTTTTACTCTAAGAGCGAAGTCTACTAGCTGTTGAGCTGCTTGTACTAGATAATTATTCTAGTTCAAGGCTATAAATTCGATATTATAAAAAAGTGGTGGGCACCCCAAATGCTGCAAATAGAATCGATTATTCTCTTTTGTTTAAAACAATTAAACAGTGAACGAACAATTTATTCCATTTATCATCTATTGAATGGAAAAAAGTCTTCCCAAACCATCCAAGATGTCCATTTATTTTCTTTAAAAAGGTTTTTTGGTATTTATGAACCTTTAACAAGGGAATCTTTTGATGAAATAATTCAAGCAATGCTTGAAAAGGAGTGGATTTATAGGTGTGGTGTACAACGATACCACCTGATGCCTTCCGGAAATTTATTTTTAGAAAAGTATTCACTCCCAGCTTATATAAATGGTTGGGATTTCCATCAATTTACAACGCTATTTTGGGAAAGGCTGAGCATTTTTATTCAGGTTACTTCGAATCTTGTTTTTGAGGAAACAAAGTATACCCCAATCCAAAGAAATAAAGACGTTCATCTATGGTTGAAATCTGTTTTAAAGAAAATCTTTTTACCAAAAAAGGAAATAAGTGAACATCTTTATTCTGAGTTGATTAAATGTTTTGATGAATCGAAAGAAATAGATCCTTCTCTTTTAGTTTTTCGGTTAACAGGATTTCAACAAATTGGATTAACTCCCAACCAAGTAGCTAAAAAGTTAAATATGAACAGGCACGATTACCATATCGGATTTATTAATGCTCTGCATTACTTGATTCAAAAAATAGAAAGAGAGTCTAATCATTATAAGATTTTATTTTTTTTAATCGAAGATATAAAGCAAAGTGATGAATTAACACTTTCAGCAAGGAAGACGAGGAACCTATTAAATAAAGGCTATTCTCTCGAAATGATTGCCAGATTTAGGCATTTGAAATTGAGTACAATTGAAGATCACCTTGTTGAATTTGCTCTAAATATCGATGGTTTCCCGATTGATACATATGTTGATAAAGAGTTGCAAATGAGGATTTTGGGAATTTCGCGGTTATCATCGACCAGGGAATTAAAGCTAATAAAGGAAAAATTGACAAAAGTAACATATTTTCAAATAAGGTTAGTGATGGCGAAGTATGGTGAGAGATAATGGAATTAGAAAACCTTTTGAAAAATCATTTTGGTTATCCTACATTTAAAACGGGTCAAAAAGAAGTGATTTCATCAATACTTGCTGGTCAACATACATTGGCCATGCTTCCAACTGGAACAGGGAAATCATTGTGTTACCAACTTCCAGGGCTAATTTTAAAAGGGCAGATATTAATTATATCTCCACTTTTATCATTAATGCAGGATCAGGTAGATCAATTTAAAAAATTTGGTGAAAAAAGAGTGATTGCTTTGAATTCTTTTCTTTCTGTTGAGGAAAGAAAAGGGGTTCTTCTTAATTTAGGCAGGTATAAATTCATCTTCATATCACCTGAAATGTTAAATGTCCCTTTTATCCTCGGCAAGCTTCAAGAACTTACCATTTCATTATTTGTGGTTGATGAAGCTCATTGTATATCACAATGGGGTTATGACTTTCGTCCAGATTATTCTAAGCTGGGTGTGGTTCGTAAAAAATTAGGGAATCCTCTAACCCTTGCCCTTACCGCAACGGCAACCAATAAAGTGCGTGAGGACATCATTCGGTCACTTGAGTTAGAGAAAATTATAAAAATAGAATCCACGGTTGATCGACCAAATATTGGCTTTTATGTCGAAAATGTCCCAGATTACCGTGATAAACAAGAACGAGTTCTCAAGCTTGTCGCCGGCTTGAAAAAGCCAGGAATCATTTATTTTTCAAGTAAAAAATCAGCAGAGCAAATGGCCTTATTATTAGCAGAAAAGGGAATCTGTCAAGCAATGGCTTATCACGGTGGATTGGAGCAAAGTACAAGAATTTTGGTCCAACAACAGTTTATTCA
>JAIMAD010000448.1 GCA_023512145.1 Bacillus sp. (in: firmicutes)
GTCTTTTTCCTGTCTAAAAGACAACCTTATTAGATTTCCTGGCTTCTTGCTTCTGATGCGTTGACTCCATTTTGAACTTGAGTGACCGCCGCCAATGCCGCAGAGATTTCTGTAGCTGCCTGTTTTAGTGCTTCTTGCGCAAGGGATGGATCTGAGGTTGCCTTTTCGATCGCTTGAGTTAGCAAGTTTTCTGAAAGTGTAACATTTGTTTTAGCTGTGCTTAATTGACTGACATCAATTTGTGGCATAACAATTCCTCCTTTGAATTCTAATGAATTACCTCTATATCATGACCATCGTAGTTGTAAATATTCTGGGAAAATTGACCACTTACTAAGGAGTAAATTCTTAACATGGGGATAGTGAGTATAGGGAGTTTTTACCTATTTTTGAAAATATTCAGAAAAGTAGTTCCAATTCCTGAAAACGTGTTATATAATACAAAACGAGGATGGTATTTCTGTAGTATAACAAAGGGGTGGTAAGTTCATGTCGACACAAACGACAGGTATTGAAGTGGTCGGGGCTGTGAAAGCCCAGTATGATGAGATTTTAACACCAGAGGCTTTAAATTTTATTGAAAAGTTAGAGCGAAAGTTTGGAGCAAGAAGAATTGAACTGTTACAGTTCAGACAAAAAAGGCAACATGAAATTAACAATGGAATCCTGCCTGATTTCCTTCCAGAAACAAAGGATATCCGTAATGGCGAATGGACGATTGCGCCGTTACCAAAAGACCTTCAAGATCGCCGTGTTGAAATTACCGGACCAACAGACCGAAAAATGGTCATCAATGCTTTGAATTCAGGAGCAAAGGTTTTTATGGCCGATTTTGAAGATGCCACTTCACCGACTTGGGAAAACATTGTGGAAGGACAAATCAACTTAAGAGATGCGATTAATCGGACGATTTCCTTTGAAAACCCAGATGGTAAGAAATATGCTCTCCAAAAAGAAACTGCCGTATTATTTGTCAGACCACGCGGACTACACCTGGTTGATAAACATGTGTTATTAGATGGCAAGCCCATTTCAGGAAGTCTATTCGATTTTGGAATGTACTTTTTCCATAATGTTAAAAATTTACTATTAAGAGAAACAGGTCCATATTTTTACCTACCAAAGCTTGAAAGTCATTTAGAAGCACGGCTTTGGAACGATGTATTTGTCTTTGCGCAAGAGAATCTCGGGATTCCAACTGGGACCATTAAAGCGACTGTTTTACTAGAAACTATTATGGGCGCGTTTGAAATGAATGAGATTTTATATGAGTTAAAAGAACATTCGGCTGGACTAAATTGTGGAAGATGGGATTATATCTTCAGTTACTTGAAAAAGCTACGTAACCACAAAGATGTCATTCTTCCAGACCGCTCTCAGGTAACGATGGTTGCACCATTTATGCGTTCCTACTCGTTACTGACGATTCAAACCTGTCATCGCCGCAGGGCACCGGCAATTGGTGGTATGGCAGCTCAAATTCCGATTCGCAATAACCCGGAAGCAAACGAGGAAGCTTATGCAAAGGTCCGCGCGGATAAAGAACGAGAAGCCCGAGATGGACATGATGGTACATGGGTTGCTCACCCAGGTTTAGTACCTGTTGCGTTGGAAGTATTTGACCGTGAAATGCCGGTATTCAACCAAATCCATACAAACAAACAACAAAAAATTACGGTAACCGCTCAGGATTTACTCGAATCACCTGGTGGCACCATTACTGAAGAGGGTGTTCGGGTCAATATTAATGTTGGAATTCAATATGTGGCTTCCTGGTTATCTGGCCGAGGTGCAGCACCCATTCATAATCTAATGGAGGATGCTGCAACAGCTGAGATTTCACGGGCCCAGCTTTGGCAGTGGATTCGCCACCCAAAAGGCGTTCTAACTGACGGACGGAAAGTGACCATCGAAATGTATGAGCAGTATAAGGTTGAGGAATTGGAAAAAATTAAACAGGAAATCGGGACAAAAGCTTATGAATACGGGCGCTTCGATGATGCAGTGAAACTGTTTGATGGCCTGACGTTAAATGAGGACTTTGTAGAATTTTTGACCTTACCGGGATATGATCTTTTATAAAGGCTCTTATGCTCGTAAGCTTTGTTGCTTTTCATACTAAATATAGAAAAAATTTTACAAGTGAATAAATTAAAAGTTTTACGAAAACAGCCATGTTAAAAAAAATAGACAATTGCTTGATCCTTAAGGGGGGTCATTAGGCAAAATTGTCCGGACACATAAGAGATTTACTAGTTTGCTAACTTAAAAGGAGGAATAATAAATGACAGATTCACGAGTTGCGGAGTTGCAGGAAAGCTGGGAATTAGATAAGCGTTGGAAGGGGGTTACAAGGCCGTATAGTGCTGAGGAAGTTATCAAACTGCGTGGTTCAATTGATATTGAATATACAATCGCTCGAAACGGATCTGAAAAGCTGTGGAAGCTCTTAAAGGAAGAAGACTATGTTAACGCCCTTGGTGCCTTAACAGGAAACCAGGCTGTTCAGCAAGTAAAAGCCGGTCTAAAAGCAATATACTTAAGCGGTTGGCAAGTGGCAGCCGATGCAAACAGTTCCGGACATATGTATCCAGACCAAAGCCTATACCCAGTAAATAGCGTGCCAAAAGTCGTGAAAAACATTAATCAAGCACTACAGCGTGCGGACCAAATCCATCATGCAGAAGGCGATAACAGTGTTGATTGGTTTGCTCCAATTATCGCCGATGCCGAGGCAGGTTTTGGTGGCCAGTTAAACTGTTTTGAATTGATGAAAAGTATGATTGAAGCAGGTGCCTCAGGCGTACACTTTGAAGATCAGCTTTCCTCTGAGAAAAAATGCGGTCACTTAGGCGGTAAGGTATTACTTCCAACGCAAACAGCGGTACGAAACCTGGTTGCGGCACGTTTGGCTGCAGATGTCATGGGTGTTTCAACTCTTTTAGTCGCCCGGACAGATGCTAACGCGGCTGATTTAATTACAAGTGATATTGATATGGTTGACGCTCCATTCATTACAGGTGAACGGACTGGCGAAGGTTTTTTCCGAGTTAACGCAGGGATTGAACAAGCAATTGCCCGCGGCTTAGCCTATGCGCCATATGCAGACCTTGTTTGGTGTGAAACCTCTGAACCGAACATTGAGGAAGCAAGACAATTTGCGGAAGCGATTCATGAGCAATTCCCTAATAAACTGTTGGCTTATAACTGTTCGCCTTCTTTTAACTGGAAAAAGAAACTCGATCAAGAAACGATTGCCACCTTCCAAGAAGAACTTGCGAAAATGGGCTACAAGTTCCAATTCGTTACCCTTGCCGGCTTCCACGTACTAAACCACGGCATGTTCGAGCTTGCCCGCGGCTACAAGGAGCGCGGCATGGCGGCCTACTCCGAATTGCAGCAAGCGGAGTTTGACAGCGAGCAATATGGCTACACAGCAACACGCCACCAGCGTGAAGTGGGCACAGGTTACTTTGACCAGGTATCAATGGTCATATCAGGCGGAACATCTTCGACAACGGCTTTGAGGGGTTCGACTGAGGAAGAACAATTCACCGGTAAAAAATAATAATTGTACAGGTAAATCCTTCTCTCCGTATTGGAGGGGGGATTTTTTAGGTCGAAGTTAGCGTTGTGGTTAACGGATGTATCAGCGAATAAGCAAAGTCTATGAGTGAATAGTGATACAAAACTCCTAAATGTAAAACGTCTAAATTATCACATATGTTTGGTTTTGTATTTATTAGGCCATACACAACAGGTTAATATAAAGGAAGTTATTAAAAA
>JAIMAD010000449.1 GCA_023512145.1 Bacillus sp. (in: firmicutes)
GGAGAGATTGTGAGTGACATCTATCTAGCTATCTTAATTGCCGGAATTCAGTGTAAATCACAAACAATGGTGAAGAGACTTATTTATCAATGAGGTGAAAATATATGGCGAACGGAAAATCGATGAAAGACCTTCAGCTAGAAGTAGATTCATACATAAGTCAATTTAAGGAAGGTTATTTTAGTCCTCTCGCAATGGTTGCAAGGCTGACGGAAGAACTTGGTGAACTTGCTAGAGAGATAAATCATTATTACGGTGAGAAACCAAAGAAAACGAGTGAAACGGAAAAAGCAATTGAGGAAGAGCTTGGTGATCTTTTATTTGTCTTAATTTGTCTTGCTAATTCTTTAAATATCAGTCTGGAAGATGCTCATGATTATGTCATTAATAAATTTAATACGAGGGATAAAAATCGCTGGACTAAAATCAGTGAGGAAAAAATGGAGTGAAAAGAATGGAAAAAATAAAAATTATCATCGCTGGACCCCGTGGTCGAATGGGTAGTGAAGCGGTAAAGCTGGTAACAAACACAAATCATTTCGAATTATTGGCAGTGGTGGATCATAAGAATGACGGGATGATGCTTAGTGATTTGGAGGGCTTTCGCGCTATAGGAAATGTCCCGATCTTTTCGGATATTAAAAAATGTCTGAACCAGATGGATGCAGACGTTTTAATCGATCTAACAACACCGGAAGTGGGCATGTACCACGCCAAAACAGCACTTACATACAATGTTCGACCTGTTGTTGGAACAACAGGTTTTACGAAAGCGAATTTAGAGGAATTAGAGCAGATTTGTGATCAGAAAAAGTTGGGTTGTATTATCGCTCCAAATTTTGCAATTGGTGCTGTTTTAATGATGAAATTCTCACAAATGGCTGCAAAATATTTTGATGATGTTGAAATCATTGAAATGCATCATGATCAAAAGCTAGATGCCCCGTCAGGTACAGCTGTAAAAACAGCAGAAATGATTACTGCAGTTAGAGAGTCAAAAAAACAAGGACACCCAAATGAAAAAGAAGTGATAAATGGGGCAAGGGGTGCTGAGTATGATGGAATGCATATTCATTCGGTACGATTGCCAGGACTTGTCGCCCATCAACAGGTTTTATTTGGTTCAGATGGTCAGACCTTAACTATCAGGCACGATTCATATCAGCGTGCATCCTTTATGTCAGGTGTGAAAATTGCAGTCGAAACCGTCATAAGAGACAATACCTTTGTGTATGGACTTGAAAATATTTTAGAATAGGAGTTCAACTATGAATATTGCTTTAATTGCACATGATAAAAAAAAGAACGATTTAATTCAATTTGTTACCGCATATCAAGGGATTTTTGAGAAGCATACCCTATATGCAACAGGAACAACGGGTCTAAAAATAAGTGAAGCAACCGGTTTAAGTATTACACGCTTTCAATCAGGACCACTTGGTGGTGATCAGCAAATTGGGGCTATGATTGCGCAAAATAACATGGATGCCGTGTTCTTTTTCCGCGATCCATTATCCTCACAGCCACATGAACCAGACGTGACTGCTCTGGTAAGACTTTGTGATGTGTACTCCATTCCGCTTGCTACCAATATGGGGTCAGCCGAGTTATTAATTAGAGGTTTAGAACTGGGACTGATTGAGTGGAGAAATATCGTCAAAGACAATTGTGATAGTAATGGATAATAATCTTCATATTCTTGCCTTTGGTGCCCATGCAGACGATGTGGAAATTGGGATGGCAGGAACGATTGCAAAATTGACCTCGGTAGGAAAACGTATAGGCATCTGTGATTTAACAGATGCAGACCTATCTTCTAACGGGAACACAGTCCTTAGAAAAGAAGAGGCAACAAATGCTGGCGATATTCTAGGCATTTCAATGCGAACTTCACTTGCATTCCCTGATCGGGGCTTATTTCTAAACGATGAATACATAAGAGCGTTAGCAAAAGTAATTAGAACCTACAAACCTCAAGTCGTGTTCGCACCCTATTCAGAAGATAGACATCCTGATCATGGAAATTGTGCCAAACTTGTGGAAGAAGCAGTTTTTTCGGCTGCAATAAGAAAATATCAAACCGAAGGAAATGAAACACCACACCTTGTGGAAAGGGTTTATTTTTATATGATTAATGGTTTTCATAAACCGGATTTCACCATTGATATCTCATCATTTATGGACCAAAAACTCGCAGCATTGCGGGCATATAAAAGTCAATTCGAACAAATGGAGCAAAGTTATGCGACACCACTTGTTAACGGCTATATTGAAACCGTTGAGGCTAGGGAAAGAATGTTTGGTATGCTCGTTGGTGTTACCTTTGCTGAAGGATTCAAAACAAAAGTTCCAATCCTTTTAAAGGATGATTTGATAGGAGATTAATCATGAGGAAACTTAAAATAGGCATTACTTGCTATCCAACAGTAGGGGGGTCAGGTATAGTGGCCGCTGAGTTGGGGAAAATGCTTGCGGAAAAGGGGCATGAAATTCATTTTATTTCATCAAGTATGCCCTTTAGGCTCAATAAAATGTATCATAACATTTATTACCATCAGGTCGATGTGAATCAGTATTCCGTTTTTCAATATCCGCCCTACGATATAGCTTTAGCCAGTAAAATGGCTGAAGTAGCAAATCGTGAGAAATTAGATTTATTCCATGTCCATTACGCGATTCCACATGCCGTTTGTGCCATTTTGGCAAAACAAATGAGCCATAGGGATATTAAAATAATCACAACCTTGCATGGAACAGATATTACGGTTTTAGGGTACGACCCATCATTAACGGCGGCTATTAAATTTGGGATTGAGAAATCTGATATTGTCACGGCAGTTTCCAATGCATTGGTCAATCAAACCTATGAGCTGATTAATCCATATAAGCAGATTGAAACCGTTTATAACTTTATTGATGAACGCGTTTATCAAAAAAGGGATGCGCAACGGTTAAAGTCAGAATATGAGATAAAAGAAGAAGAAAAAGTAATTATTCATGTATCCAATTTCCGTCCGGTAAAACGGGTCCAAGACGTGGTGAAAACCTTTGCGAAGATTTCTGCCATTATGCCGGCAAAATTGCTGTTGGTTGGTGATGGACCTGAAATATCGATTGTTTGTGATTTAGTCAAGGAGTTTGGCTTAGAGGATCAAGTTCTGTTCCTTGGAAATCAAGAGAACCTAGAGGAATTGTACTCAATTAGTGATTTATTGTTGTTATTATCAGAAAAAGAAAGCTTTGGCCTTGTTGCATTAGAGGCAATGGCCTGTGGTGTGCCATGTATTGGGACAAATGTGGGCGGATTACCGGAAGTGATTAATAATGGACAAACTGGTTTTATTTGTGATATTGAGGATATTTCAGATAAAGCTATTGCCCTTTTAAATGATCAAAATCTGCACCAACAATTTTCTAATAGATCCATGGAAACAGTAAAAACAAAATTTAAAGCAACCAATATTGTTGAACAATATGAACAATTATATTATAAATTGCTGAATTAAGGTGAAATATGTGATAGAACCATTTTTATCAGCTATTCCCGTATTAATAAAGCTAGAGGATGCTGGCTTTGAAGCCTATTTTGTAGGTGGTTCCGTTAGAGATTTTCTTTTAAAAAGAGAAATAACTGACGTGGATATTGCCACATCAGCAACTCCGTCTGAAGTAAAAAAGGTTTTTCCAAAAACGGTTGATATTGGCATCGAACATGGAACGATTCTTGTCCTTACAAATAATGAATCATATGAAATTACCACCTTCAGAACAGAAT
>JAIMAD010000450.1 GCA_023512145.1 Bacillus sp. (in: firmicutes)
ACCTTCGAGCTTTAAGCGCGCTTCGTAAATATCCTTTAAATTTAACTCTAATAGATTCATCAAAAAATGGTGGGTGGAAGAATCAGACCAGAGCCGGTTTTCCTCTAATTCTGCCCAAAGCGTCATATAAAGGCTAACGCAAGTTGATCCAATCAAGGGCTGATATAAAAACGTCAGCACTTTACGGTCATATTCGTGTAGCAACCCATTCGCCGCCACACTATAACGGTTGATAGGAAGAATTTCCTGCCAATGCTGCGCCATAACATTCCACCCCTTCCCGGTTTTAGTATATCAATGCCCTCTGTTCCAATGACCTCAATACCTTATTCGGATTTTTCTTTTTTAATTAGTACTTTTAATTCATCTATAAAGACATTGATATCTTTAAATTGGCGGTAAACAGATGCAAATCTTACATAGGCGACTTCGTCCACGTGTGCCAGCCTGTCCATCACCATTTCGCCGATTGCTTCACTTTTAATTTCTGAAATACCCTGACTGCGAAGTTCTTTTTCGACACCGTGCGTAATATCTTCTAATTCTTTTAAGGCCACTGGCCGCTTTTCACAAGCTTTAATCAAGCCACGTAGAATCTTATCACGGCTAAATTCTTCCCTTGTTCCTTCTTTCTTAACAACGATTAACGGAATTTCTTCAATCTTCTCAAATGTAGTAAAACGGTATCCACATTCTTCGCATTCTCGTCTTCTTCGTGTTGCCCGTCCTTCATCAACAGGCCGAGAATCAAGGACACGTGTACCATAATTTTGACATGTAGGGCATTTCATAGTTAATCAACTCCAAATCTAAAAACAATAAATCCCTAACCAAATCCGTTGTTTTGTTAACCTTATCTTATAAAAAAGAGAACGTTAGTACAAGAGCAGTGTTAAGCGTTTTTTTTCACATATCAGAAATATCTTCAAAAGTTCTGAACACATATGTTTAGTTTTGTTTTAGGTCTCCTCTAAGGGACTCGCCAATTAGCGTGTTTTCTTTATTCCTGTAAAGGTATGTAATTGATTAATTCGCTCGTAATAAGAGTTAATTCGCCTTTTTAAAGTGGGAAAGATTCCAAGCAGTGAAAACTTTTCCGATGAAATAGTAAAGTCTACTCCCGTTTCCATTGGTCTTACTGAAACGATTGTAACAATCAAGAAACACGGAATCGGTTTACTGACTTCAACAGCAATCTCTCCACGATCTTTAGATACAGTCGTAATCCGGCAATCCGCATCAGAACGGAATAATTTTTCAACTGATTCAAATAGCTGCTTATGACTCGCCTTATAATAATGTGTTTTCAAAGAATCATCACTGTTTTGATCCGATGTTTCAACGTGCTTATTAAACCGAATAAATAAATTCCCAAAAATGGCCATACTATTCCTCCGTTGTTTTTGCTTTTATTCTTATTGTACAACATTTATCTAGAAAATATAAAAAGAGGTGTACATGAATGATACACCTCTTCCCCATTTATTTTTATTAAGTTATAGAGCTTTTGCTTGTTTTATCCTTACTGGGCCCATTCCACGTGGAATTTCAATATTTTCACGTGTTTCAGCATTTAAGCTTTCAGCAATGTAATCAGCAGCAAGGTTAGGATCTAAATCGCCACATGTGTAAACATCAATGCTAGCATACCCATGTTCAGGGAAGCTGTGAATTGTAAGATGTGATTCTGAAATAATCACGACACCACTCACACCTTGTGGAGCAAATTTATGAAAAGCTACCTCTCGTACTTCTGCCCCTGATCTAAGAGCTGCTTCGACAAAGGTGGTTTCAATAAAGTCTACATCATTTAATTTTTCAAAGTCACATCCCCAAAGTTCAGAGATAACATGACGTCCCATTGTTTCCATATTCTTTTTCCCCCTTTAACCTTTTTGAAATCCTTACTTGAAATCTATGTTTTGACGGTAACTTGTAACTACCACGGGGGAAAGTTAGTCCAAAGAGGTCCTAACCCTTTAAGTAATTAATCGCAACCGAATTTCAAGAAGTTCACGATGACTAGTATACTTAATTTCTATTTTTTTTGCAACCTATCAATTTAAAAAGATTCAAGATTTGGTGTGTATTTTCCTCTATATTAGTACTAAAAAGCCATGAATTCATCACTATTTTATGAAAAAAGAGTTAGGATGACACAAAAAAAAATACTGTCTTCAACAGTATTTTTTGTACACATTTTCTATCCAACCTTCATTTGGGAGGATTTGGATAGTTCTTGCACTACATAATGAATTAGATCGACCACACGTGAAGAATATCCCCACTCATTATCATACCAAGCCAAAACCTTTACTTTTCTAGTTCCCATTACCATTGTAGAAAGACCATCAATGATAGCCGAATGTTCGTTATTATTAAAATCAACCGATACTAACGGTTCCATCGTTAAATCCAATATTCCCTTTAATGGACCCTTAGCTGCTTCAATAAACGCCTTGTTGATATCATCCACCGTCACATCTTTTTTTAAATCAACGACTAAGTCAACAAGTGAAACGTTCGGTGTTGGCACACGTAATGACATCCCATGCAATTTACCTTTTAATTGTGGTAACACAAGCGAAATTGCTCTGGCAGCACCTGTTGTTGTGGGAATAATTGATTGACCACATGCGCGTGCCCTTCGTAAATCTTTGTGCGGATTATCAATATTCCTTTGGTCATTTGTATATGAATGAATGGTTGTCATTAAACCACACTCAATTCCAAACTTTTTATCCAACACCATTGCAACAGGTGCAAGGCAGTTTGTTGTACAAGACGCATTTGAAATAATATCGTGACAATTAATATCAAGCATTTCATCATTAACACCCATAACAATGGTAATATCCTCATTTTTTCCCGGTGCGGTTATAATCACCTTCTTAGCTCCTGCTTCTAGGTGTAACGCAGCCTGTTCACGGGAATTAAATTTACCAGTGGCTTCAATGACAATATCGATACCAAACTCTTTCCATGGGAGCTCCTCAGGATTACGATTGCTTAATAGCTTGATTCTTTTGCCATTAACAATTAACTCATTATCTAAAGGGATAACTTCTCCCGGAAATGCTCCGTGATTTGTATCGTATTTAATTAAATGTGCTAATGTTTCAGCTGGATAGCTCGCATTTATAGCAACAATCTCAAGCTTCTTGTCTTGGATTGCTTTTCTGAATACCATTCTACCAATTCTCCCAAAACCGTTAATCGCAATTCTTGCCTTCATTTTAGGACCCCTTCCGCATTAATGTCATACTTATTAATCCTATTATTGCAATTAGTATAACATAATTACGTTTAATTGCGATGATTAAAATGCGGATTTTTTAATGTTTTATTATTCGGACAACTTGCCTCCTTTTTTATAAAACCTGTCTAAGCATTGATTGTTGTTTTTTCAAATCAATGTCTTAACCCATACAAATCAACGTATCAGGGCATCCTTTCGCAAAACCTTATGCGTATTCTATATCAAAATTTGTATTTAGTTTTGAAAATTAGTTTGCAAAGCAACGAAGCGTACGAAAAGAGCCTTAAGAACAAAAGGCTCAAACGCCGTTTAGCGCTCACGACGGGACTGGAACGCTCCGAGTGAGTATTGGAATAAGTGTTCGATGTTGACTTATCGTAGGGTGGAGCGCGAAGAACACTAGCGATCATGGACTGCTTAAAGTCGGATTCAGATAACTATTCAAAGTTATCCACGCTAAATTATTTTATAATTTCCTAAACAATAAAAAAAAGGCAAGGGGTGGCCCCTAACC
>JAIMAD010000451.1 GCA_023512145.1 Bacillus sp. (in: firmicutes)
CGACATCTTTTGGCGCCTTATATGGTGCCAAGTATAGTAAAACCTCATTATTAGTTTATCATATCCGCGTGTAATTCATCGAATAATAGAATAATTCGCAATTATTCATTGACAAGAAATTTCTTTTATAATACGCTTACAATAGTTGATGAACATTATTTCATCTATGAACATATGTGCAACGAAGTGTTATTCTATAATCCTTCATTTAGAAACAAGTAAAGCAAAAAGGAGGCCATCTTATTGGAGAAAGAAAGATTACGCCTTATGGTGAAAGTGTGTCAATTGTACTTTCATGAAGGACTCAATCAACAAAGTATTGCTAACAAGTATGGAATTTCTCGTACGCAAGTGAGCCGTATGATTTCACAAGCAAAAAACGAAGGTGTGGTCGAAGTCAGGATAAGAAACCCATTCAGTAATGAAGCGGCTGTTGAGAGGGAACTGTTGAAGCGTTTTAACCTTAGAGATGTGATCGTTGTGGATACCGACAAATCGGATACAGGACGCTCGGATGATTTGTTGGCGAAGGCAGGAGCTGCGTTTTTAGAAACGGTCTTCAATGATGGGGATGTTATTGGGGTGATGGCAGGAAAATCAATTAACAAACTAGCTAATGAATTGAAAGAAACCCAAAGGAAAGAGCTTAAATTTGTTCCATTAATCGGTGGCTGGGGAGCGGAAGGCGTTAATTGGCATTCTAATTCAAATGCATCATTAATGGCAGAACAAATGAAAGGTTCTCATTTCCTTCTTCATTCCCCGGCTATTGTAAGTTCGGTAGAAACTAGATTTCTATTAATGGAAGAACGCGAGATACAAAATGTAATTACTATGGCGAGCAATGCAAATGTGGCTATCATCGGTATAGGTGAAATTGCGGAAAGTGCAACATTTGTTCAATCCATTAATTTAAACGAAAGTGAACTCTCTTCTATCGCCATTGCAGGAGCTGTGGGAAGCATTTGTACCTCTTTTATCAACGAAAAGGGTGAAGAGGTTGCAATGGACTTATCTGCAAAAATGATTGGACTTTCAGGGGAAAGCCTCAAAAAAATCCCGCAAGTTATTGCATTGGCAAGAGGTGCTGTAAAAGCAGACGCCATCCATGCAAGTTTAACGGGTAGCTGGGTGGATGTACTGATTACGGATATGGAAACGGCACAAATCATTATCGAAAAAGAAAAAATCATTGGGGGGAAATAATATGAAAAAATTATTTGTCATAGTTATCGGATTTTGTTTACTTTTTTCAGTAGCTGCTTGTTCAAAGGAAGAAACTAGTAATAAGGAATCAAAGAAAATCGCTATTTTAACACCCTTTTTATCTTCTGTTACAACCAAACAAATGGTGGATGAGTTAGAAAAAGGAGCAAAGGATAATGGCTGGAAGGCCAATATTGTTGATACGAATGGTGATGTTGGTGCACTTGCCTCGAGAATGGAAGATGTAATTTCTTCAAATGTAAACGCTATCGTACTTGTTAGTACGGATCCGAATCAGGTAAAGGCACAGATTAAGCTAGCGAAGGAAAGGAATATTCCTGTCTTTGGATGTGATTCCAGTTATATTGAAGGAATGACTTTAAATGCCACAAGTGATAATGAAGAAATGTCAAAGATGATTACAGAATATTTATTTGAGCAAATGGGTGGCGAGGGAAATCTAATTGTGCTTACCTACCGTCCACACCCAGGTGTGTTAAAAAGAACATTGGTATTGGATAAAATGTTAAAGGAAAACCCTGGTATCAAGGTTATTACAGAACAGGAAGTAAAAGTTCCTGGACCGATTGAAAACTCTAGACAGCAGATGGAGAACCTTCTTTTATCAAATGCAGATAAGGATTCGATTACAGCAGTATGGACTGGTTGGGATGAACCAGCAATTGGTGTTGCCCAAGCCATTCAAGCAGCAAATAGAGACAATATCATTGTGACTGGGATTGATGGGAACAGTCAAGCTGTTGAAATGATTGAAAAAGGATCACCAATCAAGGCAACGGTTAAACAAAACTTTGCTGGTATGGCTGAAATTGTTATGGACCAAATGAGTAATGTATTTAATGGTGAAAAAGTTAAAAGCACAGAAATGTATGCTCCTGCAGAATTAATTAAAGCGAAGTAAACTTCCCTTAAAGGTGGTTGTGAGGATGTCCTTATTACAAATTGAGAATCTAACGAAGAAATTTGGTGGAAATACCGCACTCCATTCAATTAACATTGAGTTTGAACCGGGTGAAGTTCATGCTTTGGTGGGGGAAAATGGCGCTGGAAAATCAACCCTTATTAAGATTGTAACAGGGGTTTATGAACGGACAGAGGGGAAGATACTCTGGCAAGGAAAAGAGACGGAAATACGAAGTCCCAAAGAGGCACAACTGTTAGGAATCAATGTCATCCATCAGGATCGCCAATTGGTTAACACCTTCACAGGCTTGGAGAATTTATATTTGAATATACCCTATCCAAGAAAGGCATCAGGAATCGGAATTGACTGGAAAAGGATGAAGAAGGATGCCCAGTTTTTACAGGAAAAGTGGGGAATGGCTATTCCCCTGCACCTTCCTGTTGACTCGATGACTCCTTCAGAGAGAACGCTTCTTGAAATCCTGAGGGCGATGATGAGTGAGTCGAAGCTACTTATTTTGGACGAGCCGACAGCAGCATTGACAGATAAGGAATCAGAACTTCTTTTTTCCTTTATTGAGAGGTTAACGAAACAGGGAGTTGCGGTTATTTACATCTCGCACCGCCTTGAGGAGGTAATTAGACTCTCCAATAAAGTAACGGTCCTAATGGGTGGAAAAGTCATGGGAACTCTGGAAAAAGAAGAGCTTACAAAGAATGTACTTATTAAAAAGATGACCGGCGGACATTACACGGGTAAGGATGAAAAAAAATCTAGTAAAATTCCTAACCCAACGGTTTTAATGGAAGTAGAGGATCTAAAGACAAAGGATGGCAAGGTTAAAAATGTGAGCTTCCAACTTCATGTAGGAGAAGTACTAGGAGTTTACGGGCTTGCTGGTGCCGGTAGGACGGAATGCTTAGAAGCTATTTACGGATTAAGAAAGTTGGAAAACGGGTTGATTAAACATAGGGGAGAGATAGTGTCATCCCCCTCTCCAAAAGGATCACTCGATAATGGTCTTGTCTTAATTCCTGAAAATAGGCATGAGGATGCCTTGATCATGGAGAATACCATCAAGGAAAACATCACATTGCCGATTATTACGAAGATGACAAAAAAAGGTGTCATCCAAAAGAAGGCAGAAAAAGAAAAGGTTGAACAAGAAATGAAACGTTTTCAGGTTAAGGCAGTCAACTATAACCAGCCGGTTGCACAATTGAGCGGCGGTAACCAACAAAAGGTGGTATTTGCCAAAGCTTTGGTGTGCAATCCGGATATCTATCTTTGTGATGAGCCAACCCAAGCTGTTGATGTAATGACGCGTTCCGAAATTCATTTGTTTTTGCAAAATCAAGCCTTACAAGGAAAAGGTGTCGTCTTCGTCTCATCTGATTTACATGAAATCTTAGAGGTTAGTGATCGAATTATTGTTTTCAGCGAGGGAATGACGGTTGCAGACTTAGTGAATGAAAATCTGAGCCCCAACCACATCCTTGATATTTGCTATCGTTTTCAGAAGGAGGGTTTATTAACTTGAACATAGATGTTAAAACAGAAAAACGAGGCTGGTTTGATAAAAACACGATTAGTTCATATGGAACAATTATTGCCGGGATTGCTATCATTTTGAT